>CANHUK010000127.1 GCA_947463755.1 Chitinophagaceae bacterium | reverse complement strand
AGATCTCGGCTACCCGGCGGATGTTCTCTTCGCGTCCCTCGCGGGTGAAGTTCAGGTCGTTGTTGATGCCCATGCGGGTGTTGTCGCCATCGATCACATAGGAATGGATGCCCTGTCTGTGCAACCATTCGTCGAGGGCAGAAGCAAGGGTGCTCTTTCCGGACCCCGACAGACCTGTGAACCAGATCGTGAAGGCCGGATGACCATTTCTACCCTCACGGTCTCGCCGGCTGATGGCGAACTGCTGACGGAAGAGGTTGCCTGCTTCCTCCGTGTGTTTGCGCTGCCGCCTGAAGACCAGCGGTAGCCCGAAGGGAATGGACACCCACACCCGCTCATGGATGAAGTACAGGATGATCTTGGTGAAGAGTTCCAGAGCGCCGATGCGGATGCCGGTGTTGAGGGAGCCCGTGACCAGAAATCCCAGGAGGCTGGTATCGAGCGTGCCGACGACCCGCCATGTGACGGCCTTCGCGAGGTGTCGCTTCACGGTAGGGTCGCGCTTGATACGGTATCTGATGAGATCTGTGATCATGTTCGGACCAGAATTTTGATCCCCGTTTTGATGGAACCAATCTGCGTGTTTGTAACCGGAATGGTTAACATCTTTCTGAACGGATGGGGCGATCTTTTATTTTCCGACCTGTTGAACTTTACGATCAACTGCCACAATAATATAAGCGCTCCGACTAACTTTGCCTCAAAGGTTGGATCATGCAGGGTTCTGAAGCCCAAATCGGATTCATGCGGGAAGCCATTCGCCTGGCGTCTGAGAATATTCACAGAGGTGGAGGGCCTTTTGGCGCGGTGGTTGTCCGGGACGGACACATCATCGGATCCGGTGTAAATCTGGTGACTTCGTCCATGGATCCCACGGCCCATGCCGAGATCAATGCCATCCGCGCGGCTTGTCGGCACCTGGGACACTGGCAGCTGGATGGCTGCGAGGTCTACTCGAGCTGCGAGCCATGTCCCATGTGCCTTGGGGCGATCTACTGGGCGCGTCCTGCCGCATTGTATTTCGCCAATACCCGTGAGGATGCAGCGTCAATACGGTTCGATGATGCGTTCATCTACCGTGAGTTGTCGCTTCCTCCTGATGCACGCAGCATTCCCACCATCCAGTTGCTGCGGGCGGAGGGTTTACAGGTGTTTTCCGCCTGGGAGGCCGATCCCGACAAGATCCGATATTGAGGCGGGTTGTCTCAGGCCTGTTTTGGGGTCGTTTTTCTGTCCGAGAAGAAGATCAGGAAGAGTACCAGTACCACGACGGCGATGCCCGCCGGTACATTCCATACGGCGGTCCAGTCGGTGACACTTCGTCCGTCGGCCCCAACGGAGGCGTAGGCTGCATAAACTTTGCCGGCGATCACGGAGCCCAGGAACATACCGATGCCGTAGGTTGCCAGCGAGATCAGGGCCTGTGCTTGTGATTTGATCCCATTCCCTGCCTTTTCATCCGTATAGATCATGCCGGTTACGAAGAAGAAGTCGTAGCAGACGCCATGGAGGAGGATGGCTCCGTAGAGCATCCATTCGCTGTTGGCCGCATCGCCGTGCCCGAACATCAGGAACCTGGTGATCCAGGCCAGCAGACCGATGATGAGGATCTTTTTGACACCGAGCCGGCGGAATGCCAGGGGTAGGAGGAGCATAAATATCACTTCTGAGGCCTGGCCCAGCGACATCTTGTTCTCGATCTTAAAGCCGGCGGGATCCGCGCCGGGTGCGGCCGCCTGGTAGGCATCCGTCAGGGAGGGATTGGCCCAGGTATAATAGAAGGACAGCGGGATGCAGATCAGGATGGAGGAAAGAAAGAAGATCAGGAAGGATCTGTCTTTGAAGAGCACGAAGGCATCCTTGCCGACGATATCTCCAAAGCTGACCCTGCTGCCGGCCGCGGCCGGTGGGGTGGCGGGCAGGAAGAAGGCCAGGATGCCCAGGATCAGGGCCGAGATCATGGCGATGTGAAAGATATCAGCCTTGTCGCCGACCCCGAGGAATCCCACCAGGTTGACCACCGCGATCCAGGCGACCGTCCCGAAGACGCGGATGGCCGGAAATTCCTTCTCGGGATTGCCCATGTGCCGCATCGCGATAGCAGTGGTGAGGGCGATCGTGGGGGCAAAGGTCAGGCAGTAGGCCAGGATGACCCATACGAAGAGGTCAGGATCGGTGATCAAGGAGAGGGCGTAGAGGATGCCGGCTCCAAGCAGATTCAGTACGGCGAGCACCCGTTGCGCCTGGAAGAACCGGTCGGCCAGCATACCAACGAAGAAGGGTGCAACGATCATGGCGACGGAGAACATCGCGTAACTGTTTCCGACCTGATCGCCGGTAGCCTTGAGCTGTACGGTCAGGTACTTGCTCATCTGCCCATACCAGGCCCCCCACACAAAGAACTGGAGGAACATCATCAGGGAGAGCAGCAGTCGGGTGGATAGTCGCATGGGTCGTCGGGTTTTGGTGCAGTCAAGATAGTAAAATATACCTTTTTTTCCGCGCTTCGCCAAAACAATCCGTGTCCGCCGATCAGCCCCGGGCCTGTTTCTTCCGGGATTTTGCCAGCCATGGGCAAAATTCCGCCAGGGCGCAGGCCTCACACGAGGGCTTGCGGGCCGTGCACACGTAGCGACCGTGCAGGATCAGCCAGTGGTGGGCTTTGTAAACGAGTTCCTTCGGTATGTGCCTGATGAGCTGCTGTTCGGCCTGGAGCGGGGTTTTTGCATTTCGGGTGAGGCCTAATCGGGCCGATACCCTAAAGACGTGGGTATCCACCGCCATGTTTGGCTGCTGATCGATCACCGAGGTGATCACATTGGCCGTCTTTCTGCCAACACCCGGCAGTTTGACCAGTTCATCCACCGTCATGGGGATGACGCCGTTGAATTCAGACATCACCTGTTGCGCCATGCCGATCAGGTGTCGGGTCTTGTTGTTGGGATAGGAGATGCTCCTCACAAGGGGGAACAGATCTTCGAACGTAGCCTGCGCGAGGGAGGCCACATCTGGATAGCGCTCAAAGATGGCGGGTGTGGTCAGGTTCACGCGCTTGTCGGTGCACTGCGCCGACAGGATCACCGCCACCAGGAGCTGGTAGGGCGAGTCATACAGCAGTTCCGTTTCCGCGTCGGGCTGTGCCTGACGGAAATGTTCCAGTACAATGCGGTAGCGTTCAGCGGTGGTCATGGGGGGCAGATATCGGCCCGCCAAGCTACGCAATTCCCTTGGAAACCTGTCGTTCGTCTGCCGGTTTCGGTTGGCGGGCGTAGCGCATGATGCTGTTCATGAGCGCACTCGAGGGGCTGCAGCGCAGGCTGTTCAGCTCCTCCTGTACATCCCTGAGATCTTCGTACAACTCACGGCATTCGGGGTCGATCTGCAGTCTTGTTTCGAAATCCCCCGCTTCTTCCGGGGTCATTTCATCATAGATGAATCTGATGACTTCATCCTTCCCTGCGTCGTTCTTCATAATACATCGTTTTTCCGGTGATGGTAATTGCCGGTTGGCCTGGTCTTTTGGTGGATACTGAGAACGCCAGGTTTTCGTAGGGGAGGGTATGCTGAAGACGGATCTTCTCCTACGAAAAACGATGTATTTCACGCCTTATTGTATGCGGCATAAAAAAAATTCGGGGATCATTCCCTGTCAATGACAAATACCTGTTCTTCCTCCCGTTTCATGAGATAGCGCTCCCGCGCGATCTTCTCAAGCCTCGACGGATCGTTTCGGATGCCTTCGAGTGTATGCCGGGTGCTGTCGATCTGTGCGCGGTAGAAATCAATGCCTGCATTGAGTGTCGACAGTTCCCGGCTTCGTTCGATCTGGAGGAAAAGATCGTTGTGATCGAAGAAGATCATCCAGGCCAAAAAAAACAGGCTGGTCAGGAGGTATTTGTTCCTGAGCCAGCCTGGTATGTTTTTGATGGGTTGCATGTCTTCAGTCTTTCGGAAGGGCTGTTTTTCGACGCCTGTCGCTTACTTACCGAAGCGGATGCGTCCCTTCGGGTAGATGGCATCGGCACCCAGCAGCTCTTCGATACGCAACAGCTGGTTGTACTTGGCCATCCGGTCTGTACGGGATGCGGAGCCGGTCTTGATCTGTCCGCAGTTGAGGGCGACGGCGAGGTCAGCGATGGTCGTGTCCTCCGTTTCACCGCTGCGGTGACTCATGATGGTCGTATAGCCGTTGTGTTGTGCGAGCTGGACGGCGTTGATGGTTTCCGTCACTGTTCCGATCTGGTTCACCTTCACCAGTATGCTGTTGGCCACGCCCTGGTCAATACCCTGCTGCAGGCGCTTCACGTTGGTGACGAACAGGTCGTCGCCGACGAGCTGGCACTTGCGGCCGACGGATTCGGTGAGTTTTTTCCAGCCGGACCAATCATCTTCAGCCATGCCATCTTCGATCGACACGATGGGATACTTGTTCACCCAATCCGTCCAGTAGGCGACCATCTCATCTGAGGTAATGATCCGGCCACTGCTCTTGTAGAACTTATAAGTGCCCTTTTCTTCATCGAACATTTCGCTGGTCGCGGCATCCATGGCGATGGCGATCTGCTCTCCGGGCTTGTAGCCGGCAGCTTCGATGGCCATCAGGACGGTTTCAATGGCCTCCTCATTGCTCTGGATATCGGGTGCGAAACCGCCTTCGTCGCCCACATTGGTGCTGTAGCCTTTCTTCTTCAGAACGCTTTTCAGATGATGGAAGATCTCCACACCCCAGCGGAGTCCCTCATGGAAGTGAGAGGCGCCTACCGGAACGATCATGAACTCCTGGAAATCGATCTTGTTATCGGCATGTGCGCCTCCGTTGAGGATGTTCATGAGGGGCATCGGCATTACGGTGGCGTTGACGCCGCCGAGATAGCGGAACAGCGGCAGACCGCTCTCCTGTGCGGCGGCCCGGGCCACGGCCATAGACACGGCGAGGGTAGCGTTTGCGCCCATGTTCGCCTTGTTTTCGGTACCGTCGATGCGCAGCAGCATATGGTCGATATGGGTCTGCTCGTTCACGTTGATGCCAATGAGCTGGTCGGCGATGGTGTCGTTGACATTAGCGACGGCATTGAGTACACCTTTGCCCATGTAGACTGATTTGTCGCCGTCGCGGAGTTCTACGGCTTCGTGCTTACCGGTGGAGGCGCCCGAGGGAACGGCGGCCCTGCCGATCACGCCGTCTTCTGTGATCACATCCACTTCTACGGTCGGGTTCCCACGGCTGTCAAGGATCTGTCTGGCATGGACATCTGTGATGTAGCTCATATCTGATGGAAATTTATGGAACGCGGGTCGCTCTAGACCCTGTCGTCCGGGTTTGAGATCAGTTTGGCCGGGTGAGTTTTCGGAAGATCTCCTCCAGACTTCCGGCTTCGGTGTGCAAAGAAACGATATTCAGCGTATGCGACAAAGACAGTTCAAGGAGTCTGCGTCTCATCGCTTCCGGATCGTCGGTTTCGATGGACCACTGCAGTCCGTCTGCGCTGCCATCGACACGGCCGGCAGGGATGGACGCCATCAGCTCCGGATCCGGAGGAGTGGCGAAGGTGACACGGATCAGGCCACGGCCGGCGCTCTGCTGCAGTTGTTCCAGGCGATCATCGGCCACTATGCGACCCTGATGGATGATGATCACCCGGTCGCACAAGGCCTCCACCTCATGCAGGATATGCGAGGAGAAGAGAACCGTCCGGTCCTTCCCGAGCTGCCGGATCACTTCGCGGATCTCAGATATCTGATTGGGATCGAAACCCGTGGTGGGTTCGTCGAGGATGAGGACTTCCGGCTGATGGATGAGCGCAGCGGCGAATCCTACCCGTTGCCGGTAACCCTT
>CANHUK010000126.1 GCA_947463755.1 Chitinophagaceae bacterium | reverse complement strand
GGACCCTGGAGCTGCTGACGGAAAAGAAGGAGCAGGTCGACAAACTCGCCCGCGCTCTCCTGGAACGTGAGGTCCTGCACCAGCAGGACGTTGAGGATCTGCTCGGCAAGCGTCCTTACGGAGAGAAAAAGATCTTCGACGAATCTGAGGAAGTCGCCGGCAATACGGCAGATCAAACTACGGAAACGCAAACCGACCCAACTCCGGTCTCGGAAGTCCAGCCTCCGGAAGCGACAGACCCGTCCGCTGCTCAGGATTCGCAGGAAGCCCAAGCCCCGACCGCATAGTCATATGGAGTCCACGAAGTCCAAGCAGATCATTTTAAGTCGCATCCGGAAGGCATTGCACCAGTCGGTGGATGCCCCCTTTTCCCGGCAGGAAACGGAGGGTGAGATCTATCCAAAGGCATCCGACGACCTGTCCGTGATCTTTGCTACTGAGTTCACCCGACTGTTGGGGAAATTCGCTTATTGTCCCTCCTGGGAGGACCTGGCCCTTCAGGCCGGCCAGCTGATCAGGGACATGGGATGGAAGAAAGTCTATTGCCAGGAATCACCACTGGTCAGACTCTTCGAACTTCAGGGCCTAACGGATATCCGGTACACGGATGACCTTTCCGCCTGTGATGTCTCCTTTACCGCCTGCGAGGCCCTGGTGGCGCGCACCGGCACCATGGTGCTCAGCTCCGCCCTGCCACATGGAAGGACGGCAAGCGTTTATGCACCCGTGCATGTCTGCGTGGCACTCACCTCCCAGCTGACATACGATATCTCAGATGCGCTCACCCTTATCAGGCAGCGCTTCCAGGGTGAAATACCATCCTCCATCAGTTTTGCCACAGGTCCCAGCCGGACAGCAGACATCGAAAAGACCCTGGTTGTGGGCGTTCATGGTCCGCGTGAAGTATATTGCCTGCTCGTGGAGGACGGTCCGCCACAATGATCGGATCAGGTACCTGATCGACAACACACCCGCATTCATGGACATTTCCGCCGGCAAAAAGATCTATTTCCTGTCCGACTTTCACCTCGGAGCCCCGGACAGGGAGCGTAGTCTCGACAGGGAGCGCCGGATCGTCCGCTTCCTTGAAGGCATACGTACGGATGCGGCCATGATCCTGATCCTTGGCGATATGTTCGATTTCTGGTTCGAGTATCGCAAGGTGGTGCCGAAGGGATACGTACGGATCCTCGGAAAACTGGCGGAGATCACAGACAGCGGGATCCCTGTTCATTTTTTTATCGGGAACCACGACATGTGGATGCAAGGTTATTTTGAAACGGAGTTGAACATCCCCGTTTTCGACGGACCGAGAGATTATGTTTTCAACGGCCGGCGTTTCCATATTGGTCATGGCGACGGGCTTGGGCCCGGTGATCATGGGTACAAACTGCTTAAAAAGATATTCCGTAATCCGGTTTGCCGCTGGCTTTTCGGCCTGATTCCCCCCGCGCTTGGCATCGGGCTGGCGGATCATTTCAGCAGACGGAGCCGCGCCATCACAGGCCATGCAGATGATCAATTCCTGGGTGAGGATCGTGAATGGCTCATATCGTATTGCAAGGATGTCCTGCGTGCGCAGCCGGTTGAGTATTTCATTTTCGGACACAGACACCTGCCCATCGATTTCCAGCTCTCGCCTAATAGCCGCTACATAAATCTCGGTGATTGGATCCGATACGACACCTATGCTGTCTTCGATGGCGATCACCTGTCATTGCTGAGCCATGCGCCCTGAACTGATCGCATGGATCCTTGCCCTTTGTGTCTCATGCGGCCAGGGAGCGGCAGCGCAAACGCCTGCCACACACCTCCTGTCAGGGGATTTCCAGCATTTTGATGTCGACAACCTGGGCAATCTGTATGTGCTGACCCGTGGTCATCAACTTAGGAAATACAGTCCCCGGGGTGATTCCGTCGGGGTGTTCAACGATGTGGTGAAATACGGGCGACTCCGTGCCATGGATGTTTCCAATCCCATGCGCATTCTGCTCTTCTATCCTGATTTTGGTACGATCCTTTTGTTGGACCGCATGCTCAAGCCCATCGATGCCATTGATCTGCGCAGGACTTCCATGCTGCAGGTGAGCGCCGTGGCTACTTCCTACGACAACCAATGTTGGGTATACGATGAGCAGGAAGCACGTCTGCGCAAGATCGATGCCCAGGGGCGGGTATTGCTGGAAAGTCCGGATCTGCGTATGATCATGGACGAACCTCCTGCGCCCGTTTACATGTCAGATCAGCAGGGAACCGTATCGCTCTATGATCCGGTGAGGGGATTGTACAGGTTCGATCAATATGGAGCCTTTCGGCAACGCATTCCCATGGCAGACTGGTCGGATGTGCGGGTGTCAGGCGCTTTGTTTGAGGGCGTTCGTGAGGGGGGGATGATCAGATATGATCTGAAGACAGGCCGAACCGGTCAGTATGCGATACCTCCGGAGATCCGGGGTGTCCGTCAGTTGGTTTTCCAGACCGGAATTGTTTACATCCTCAATAGTGAGGGTATCCTGCGCATCGTGCATCCTGCAGAAACAACTCACTGATCGTCCCTGACTTTATCGGCCTGAAGTCCGTTGCGCATCTCCACGAGGAACAGCCGGATACGTTTGAGTGTCTCGATCGTCTCAAATTTCTCCTTCATTTTCCCTGCGTTTCGCATGTATTCGCGGGCGCCCTCAATGGTATATTTTTTATCCCTCAGCAGGTGATGGATCAGTTGCAGACTTCTGATGTCGTCGGGGCGGAAGAACCTGTCGCCTTTTCTGTTTTTTCTGAGTTTGAGGACGTCGAATTCCGATTCCCAGTAACGGAGCAGGGAGGCCTTCACCCCGAACATGGTAGCTACCTCTCCGATGGTGTAATACTGACGTGCGTTAAGCTGGTCATCGGCGGGTATACCTGGTCCCGGACGCTCCATGATCGGTTCTCGGACCGTCCGCTTTCGCCGGGGGACGCCCTTTGCCAGGGAAGATCCCGCTTCCAGTGCAGGTTCAGCTTCCTCCGGATCTTTTGATTCCGGTAAAGGTGCTTCGATGGTGGTTGCCGTTTCAAGGACGGGTTCAGGTTCCCCTGGAATCGTTGACTCCGGTAATGCTGCCTCAATAGTGGCTGCCGTTTCCGTGGCTTGTTCATTTTCACCGGGATCCGACGATTCCGCTACCACCGGCATGCCAGGTGTTGCATTTGCTTCGATGATCGCCGATACCGGGTTCGGTATGGCATCCTTTTCGGGGGCAAATGATTGGACCGGCTTCTTCTCCGATGTCGTGAATTCCCCTTTCGATATATCCCCGGGTTCTGGAGATTTTTCCGCGACGGATTTCGTCATTTCCTCCTCCTGATCCGCCAGGATCACCTTGGGGGGCATCAGAGGCCTTGTTCTGCGGAGTGCTTCCGGGGCGATGGCCTGGAGCGGCACCTTTCGATGATCACTGTCGGTTGCCGAGGCAGGTGCTTTCTGAACGGGCGATGTAGGGGCTGGTGAGCCACTGCCTGACTCCACACCAACATTTTCCGAACGGGGTATTTCCGTCGATGTTTCGGTGTGCGTTGCCTGCGTAAGTGAGGGGGCTTCGATCGGGTCTGAGGGGATCTCGGTCTGGATGTACCGTGGCCGGGGCTCCTGTGTCGTGTTTCTGGTCGAGACCAGGCTCGCCAACATCGCTTCCGGTCCGGGAGGTTTGGCCGACAGGGGTGGGTCAGCAGGTATTTCGGTCTGGATGTAATATCTCCGACCCTTTTCCGCCCGGGTTTCGTTGCCGTTGTCTGCCGGGGATGAAACTTCGCCGTGTGAGGATATCTTCAGATCTGAGGTTATTGCCCCGGCGGTTGTATTTGTAGTTGTGCCGGTATATTCAGGTCCGGTTTGCGGGGCTGTTATAGGATCTGCATTGCCTTGGGCTTCGGAAACTCCAGTGGTTTTCGCATCCTGGTCTGCAGGTGCTGATGAATTGTGTTCGGAAACCTCAGGTGTTTGGACATCTTGCTCACTGCCCGTCCAGGCTGCAGAGGGTTCCGGAAATTCAGTTTCGGGGAGTCCCATGCTCAACTGGGTCTGGGCCGACTGAGCCGACGAGCCTGACCGGGCAGCGGACTTTTTCTCCGTCCTGGGCGGTTGATTCGACGGTTTTTCCGGCGCGGGTAAGTCACCAAACAGGTCCAATTGTGTGAACATCGCGCCGGCAAATTAGGTAAAGACCCGTGATGGGTTATCAAAACTTTTCAACAGTGTGGGTGGTTCGGTGATCCGGGAATTCAATTAGTCGAACGACTGGTTTCCGGATGCGGCCATCTTCAGCATTTGCTGGAACTGTTCGGGTGTGAGGTCGTTATAGAAGAAGTAGACGGGGTCGAGATGTTTTCCGTACTTTTTTACCTCATAGTGAACGTGCGGGCCGGTGGATTTGCCTGTATTACCCACCCATCCGATGACTTCGCCCCGTTTGACGTAGGTGCCCGGCCTCACCTTGATCCGGTACATGTGCCCATAGAGTGTCTCGTAACCGAAGCCGTGGTTAATGATCACGTGGTTCCCGTAGCCGTTCCCCAAATTTCCTGCGGTCGCTACGCGACCATCGGCAGTGGCAAAGATCGGGGTACCCTGTGGGGCGGAGAAATCGAGTCCGGCGTGGAATTTCACGGTCTTGTATACCGGGTCGATCCGTTGACCGAAGCCGGAGGCGATGCGTTTGAGGTTCCGGTTGTCAACAGGTTGGATCGCAGGGGTCGAAGACAGGAGTTTTTCCTTATTCTTGATCATGCCTTCGATCTCCACATAGGATTTCTCCTGGTATCTCATCCGGCTGACAATATTGGATAGGGTTTTATTGAGCGAGTATGCGAGCTGATTCTCATCCATCGAGGATACAAGGCGGATCTCCTCTGCCATCTCCATTTCCTTGGACCGCGCGCTGTCCGGGACCGGGTTGGCTTCGAAAATGGTGCGGTACACTTCATTGTCTCTCCGCTCCAGTTCCCGCATTTGCTTGTCGATCTTCTTGAGTTTGCCATTCAGTACCTCGAAATCCTGCAATGCCCGTTCGTATTGCATGCGCATGATGCGCTCCTTGGGCGAGTCCAGATACTTGAAGGCGAAGGCTACAATGAGCAGACCCGTCACTGCCGCGGTGGCTATGAAGCCCAGCACGCGCAGCACAACGACCTTGAATGGTACGTCCAACCGCTCATATCTGAGGGTGCTGGGGTTATAGTAATATTTGACCTTCTTCATGAATCCGGGAAAGTCCTGCGATAAGCAACGCCTTTCCCTTGAGAAACGCCAAATCGCTTACTTTTGTATTTAATGCGGGCAAATATACTCCATGCAGCAAAAATCGGCCCATTTTTAACAACACACCTCCCATGACCTCGGCTGACATCAGACAGAAATTCCTTGACTTCTTCGCCTCCAAGGGCCACCACATCGTTCCATCTGCTCCGATCGTCGTCAAGAACGACCCCACGCTGCTTTTCACGAATGCCGGCATGAACCAGTTCAAGGACTATTTCCTGGGCAATCGACAGCCGCCGTACCGTCGTGTGGCCGATACCCAGAAATGCCTGAGGGTCAGCGGTAAGCACAACGACCTGGAGGAAGTGGGGGTGGATACCTATCACCATACGATGTTCGAAATGCTGGGCAACTGGAGTTTCGGCGATTATTTCAAGCGTGAGGCGATCGAATGGAGCTGGGAGCTACTGACGGAGGTCTACGGCATTCCGAAGGACAGGTTGTATGCCACGGTTTTTGAAGGGGATGCGGCAGAAGGCCTGCCCGCCTCCAGCATCGCCCTGGATGTATGGCGCAGGATCCTTCCGGCCGGCCAGATCGTGTTCGGCAATAAAAAGGACAATTT
>CANHUK010000125.1 GCA_947463755.1 Chitinophagaceae bacterium | reverse complement strand
GATGCTGTTGATCTTGACCATGGCCTCGGTGATCACCCGAAGGTTCTTCATGTTACGGAGTTCTTTGACCGCTTCGTTGACTTGAATGGTGCCCTGATGGATCAATTCGGCGAAGCGGTGGAAACCTTCCTGTACGGGATTGATCTTATAGAAATTGATCTTTTTGGCGGAGGCGAAAATGTAGTCTGCGATGTCATCGAGGGAGCTGGCCAGGTAGTGTATGTCTTCACGATCGAAGGGCGTGATGAAGTTTCTGCCCAGTTCGGTGAAGATGGTGTGCGTCAACTCGTCGTTTTCGTGTTCCAGATCTTCGATGCGGCTGATCAGGGCGACACGTTTTTCATAATCCGGCTCATCCACCACATCGCGCAGCACTCTTCCCATTTCCATTACTCTTTCACTGACCTGTTCGAAAAGGCTGTAGAAGATCCTGTCTTTAGGGAGGAACAGTTTTAGGAACGAGTTGGAGGCCATACTACTGATTTTCTGCAAAAATAGATGGAATGCATGGTGTACGGACTGACCGAAATCACTTAATAATTACTTAACATTGGCCGTATATATTTGATACTTATGCACATTCCCGGGTTCGGAATCCGGCGTAAAGCCGTTATTTTCTTCATCATCCTGATGATCTGGGTTCCGAAGGATGCCGGAGCCCAGTTCCTGATGGACATGGTGGACACGACCAAGGAGATTGGCAAAGGGGTGTTATCAATCTATAAGCGATTCGACCACATCAGGATCAGCGGATATATCCAGCCACAGTTTCAGGTGGCATCTGCTGAAGGCGCTGTCGGATACAGTGGAGGGAATTTCCAGGAGTTTTCGAACAACCGGTTCATGTTGCGCCGCGGGCGAATTAGATTCGACTACGTGCACTTTGATGTCAATGACCATCCTAAGTTACAGTTCGTCTTTCAGTTCGATGGAACGGAACGGGGCGTGAACATCCGCGACTTCTGGGGGCGGTACTGGATGGGAAGCCGGAGTATGTTCCACCTCACGACGGGGATGTTCGCCCGACCATTTGGCTATGAGATCAATCTTTCTTCTGGAGACCGGGAGGCGCCGGAACGCGGAAGGATGTCGCAGATCCTGATGAAAACGGAACGGGATCTGGGGGTGATGTTGAGTTTTGAGCCCCAGTATGCACAGGGCTTCCTGAAGAATATAAAGATCGATGCCGGTATTTTTAATGGTCAGGGCTTAACGGGGCCGGCGGAAACTGATAGTTACAAGGATTTCATCACGCAGGCGATGATCAAGCCTGTCAAGTTGACCAAGGGTATCAAGATCAGCGGCGGTGCCAGTCTGTTGGCCGGCGGGATCCGTCAATGGACTGCTGCTGTCGCCCGCATGGGTAGTGCAGCAAATGGAGTCCCGTCCTTTATTGTTGACTCCATGGTTACCAAAACCGGCGACCGTCTTCCCCGTCTTTACCGGGGTGTGAATGCGCAATTGCAATGGAAGCACCGGCTCGGATTGACAGAATTTCGGGCAGAACACTGGTCGGGTACCCAAACTGCCACCCGGACGACATCGGAGACCCCTGCCGGGCCGGTAGCAGGAAGTACAGGGCTGTTGCATTCGCCGCATGTCCGCGATTTTAGCGGCATGTTCCTGTTGATTTTACATCGAATCGGCGAGTCTCGCACGCAACTGGGCGTGAAATATGACAGCTATGACCCCAATGTCAAAGTGTCTGCATCTGCCTGGGGACCGAGTGGTTCCGGACTGAGCGGGGCGGATGTACGATATGCTACCCTGGGTGCAGGTTTTATCCGGCAGGTGACGGACAATATGAAAGTGGTGGGGTGGTATGAATGGGTGCGCAATGAAAAGACCAGCATGACCGGTTTCACGGAGGATCTGAAAGACAACGTATTAACGCTTCGGGTCCAGTATCGATTCTAGATATGTGGATAAGTCAGCCGACTTAACAATTCCGACACATACAGTTAATATTGGCTTAACAATGCGGTAACGGGGGGGTAACACGGCGAAATGACCTTTGCGGAAACATTGTCGTCGTGGCATTCCAAAAGAACATCTTCCTCCTCACATTGAGCATGATCCTGTTGCTCATCATGTCCATATCCTCAAGTGCTCAATCTGTCAATGTCAGGGGAAAGATAATTAACACCAAGAATGAGCCGGTTCCAGGCGCATCTATTGTGATCCAGGAGACGAAGAAGCTGGTGTCCGCCAACCTTGAAGGTGAATTCACATTTACGTTGGAAAAAGGAAAACGGTACAGTGTACTTGTTTCCAGTACCGGATATCAAAGCAAGTCGGTCGATGAGATCGATCCGGCCACACTGGTAGATGAGCCGTTGGTCATTGTACTCGAGCCCAAAGTAACGACCGGTGAATCGATCGTCATCCGCAGCACCCGTCGGCAGGAGAGTACGGTTGCCCTGCTCACGTTCCAGCGCACGAGTTCTTCCATGGCCAGCGGTCTGGCGGCGGATTTCATCCGTCGGACACCGGATAAGAATACCGGCGAGGTATTGAAACGTGTCAGCGGAGCCTCCATTCAGGATAACAGGTTCGTGGTCGTTCGCGGTCTTTCTGACCGGTACAATGCCGCGATGCTGAATACGGCGCAGCTGCCGAGCAGTGAGCCGGATCGTAAGGCCTTCTCTTTCGATATGTTTCCGGCCGCCCTCATTGACAACATCATCATCCACAAGACGGCAACCCCTGAGTTCACCGGAGAATTTTCCGGCGGGCTTGTGCAGGTCAACACGCGTGATATTCCTGCAAAGGATGTGTTGACCGTGGGTGTGGGTATCGGGTATAATAGTCGATCTACGTTTAAACCCTTCACCAGCAATGCCCGTAATCAATACGACTGGCTGGGTTTTGATGACGGTACGCGTCGCCTGCCAGATAGTTTCCCCTCCAGTGCCCGTGAATACAGGGCCCTGGGTACGGATGCTGCCGGTGTGGCTCGTCAGGTTGCATTGACCCGGGAGTTTAGCGGGGATGTTTATCGTGAGCGGACCTCAGATGCGATGCCCATTTATAATTTCAATCTGACCTATGCGAAAACGCATCGCTTCACCAATGGTGGTACCCTGGGTACCCTGGTGGGTCTGACCTATCGCAAGGCCCAGCTGATCTATGATGTGGACCGTCGTTTTCATGAAGCGGACGGCACCGTGATCTTTGATTACAAGGATCGTCAAAATCTTTATCAGGTGAATTGGGGTGGGGTGGCCAATATCAGTTATGTGAAGGGTCGTACCAAGATCTCCTGGAAGAATCTGTTCAATCAGCTCTATGAGGACAAGTATTACGTACGTGAAGGGTACAATACCAGTCGTTTGAACGACCTTAAATTATATTCCTCTTATCTGAATCAGCGTTCACTCGCTACGACTCAGCTGGAGGGCGAGCATCAGTTGAGCAAGGGTGGCATTAAGTTGCGCTGGAATGGAAATGCCGCTTATAACATGAAGACCCAACCGGATCTTCGCACCGCGCTGTATGCACGCACCATCAACACGACACAGCCTTTCGATATCGATCCGGATGACACCCGTCGTTTCTACAGCGATTTACAGGATCATAGTTTCGGAGGTGGTGGTCAGTTGGTCGTGCCGATGAATTGGGGCCTGAAGGACAAGCAGATACTGAAGTTGGGTGGCGGCAACACGACCCGGTTCCGTGATTTCAGCAGTCGCATCTTCAGGTACAACGTCACCAACTACAATAGTTTTATTGCTGCAAACGGACGTAAACCGGTTGAAGAGGCTTTCCAGTCTGAAAATATGGGCAACAGCGGATTTGTACTGGAAGAATTCACCAATAATGTGGACAGTTATTTCGGCATCTCCGTATTGAATTCTGCCTATGGCATGATGGATAACACGTTTGGTGATCTTCGTCTGATCTGGGGTGTTCGTGCAGAGAATTTCCAGCAATTACTGACTTCCCGTAATCAAACGGGAAGACGCAGTGTTCGGCTGACGGAAAAGTGGGATCTGCTTCCTTCACTCAATGCCATGCTCAAAGTTGGAGACAAGTCCAATCTTCGGGTGTCGGGCAGCAGGACCGTAGCGCGTCCTGAGTTTCGGGAGATCGCCGAATTCGCATTCTACGATTATGAACTTAACTATGGCGTATTGGGTGATACAGGATTGCGTCGTTCTTCGGTGATGAACTACGACGCACGCTATGAATTTTATCCCAAGGCCGGAGAGTCCATTAGCTTTGGTGCTTTCTACAAAGACTTCACGGATCCGATCGAACTGCGTCTGGATCCTGCCAGTAACGCAGATGCCCGTAGATATTTCTACTCCAATGCATTGAATGCGCGTTCCCTGGGTTTCGAAATTGAAGTACGTAAGGGGCTTGATTTCATTGCGCCGAAACTGAAGAACTTTAGCGTATTCGGCAACTACACTTACATCCGTTCTCAGGTTACCTTCAATGATCTGTCTGCCGGTAACAAGGCAGTTAAAGCTGATCGTCCGCTGCAGGGACAGTCGCCCTATTTGCTGAACCTGGGTCTTCAGTATACTTCACCCGTGTTCAATGCTTCCCTGTTGTACAATCGCGTGGGAGAGCGCCTGTCATTGGTAGGTAACAGCGAATTCCCCAATGTATTCGAGCGTCCCAGGAATCTGGTCGACCTTCAATTGTCCACCAAGGTGCTTGACAAAAAGGGAGAGTTGAAGTTGAATGTATCCGACCTGCTGAACAATGCTTTTTATCACTATGAGAATGTGAATGATGCCACATCGTATCAGGATGGCACGGATCGTTTGTTCTATGCCTATCGCCCGGGTACGACCGTAACGATCAGCTTTAGCTATGATCTGTCACTTGGAAAAAAATAAATTTAAATATCAAAACCATCGTATGAAACGTATCTTCCTGGGCCTGATGACTGCCGTGCTGTTGACGCAGGGTGCTTGTATCAAGGTCGATTTTACTGAGAACATCACGAACAATAGCAGCGGTGGCAATAATGCTGCTGACCCCCAGGATCCCGCCACGAACGGTGGTATCATCCAGGGTATACTGAACAAGAGTTATTATCTGCCCAAGGGTAAGTATACCTTGAAGGGGTATGTCTACGTAACCGATGGGAACACCATTACTTTCGCCCCAGGCTGTGTGGTTGTGAGCGATATCACTGAAAAGGGTGCGCTGATCATCGAGCGTGGTGCCAAGTTGATCGCCGACGGACGTGCTAATGACCCGATCGTCTTCACGAGTGGCAAGGCCATCGGTCAGCGTACTCCCGGTGACTGGGGTGGCATCATCTTGTTAGGCAAAGCACCCACCAACCGCCCCCAGGATCCCGCACCGGTCATCGAAGGTGGTGTAGGACGTAAATATGGCGGTACGGAACCCAATGATGAGAGTGGCATTCTGCGCTATGTGCGCATTGAATTTGCCGGCATCGCTGCCGAGCCCGGTTCTGAGATCAATGGTTTAACACTGGGAGGTGTTGGTTCCGGTACGATCATCGAGAATGTACAGGTTTCATTCGGCAATGATGATGCCTTCGAATTCTTTGGTGGAACCGTGAGTTGCAAAAATCTGATCGCCTTTGCTACGGCAGACGATGATTTCGATTTCGACTTTGGATATTCCGGTAGGATCCAGTTTGCCATCGCTTGCCGCAAGCCTGACTTTGTGGATGGTGGTGATGCAGGCAATGGCATCGAGTGCGATAACGACGGTTCAGGTTCTACGGCTTCTCCGGTCACGCGCCCTCAGTTGAGCAATTTCACATTTGTCGGACCCAACAATGCGACGGGAACGGCTGCCAATCACAACTTTGGTAATCGCTGGAGGAGGGGTACCCAGTTTGTATTACGTAATTCCATCATGATGGGATGGCAGAAGGCCG
>CANHUK010000124.1 GCA_947463755.1 Chitinophagaceae bacterium | reverse complement strand
CCCTTGGCGACCGCGTCCTTGACGATCGAAGCCGAACGGCTGATGTCTTCGTAGGATGAGTTCGTGCAGGAACCGATCAGTGCCACTTCGAGTTTGGCAGGCCAGCCATGCTCAGCCACGGCTTCCTTGATCTTGGAAACAGGCGTGGCAAGGTCCGGGGTAAAGGGACCATTCACATATGGCTCCAATGTATCGAGGTTCAGCTCAAGGACCTGATCATAATAATTTTCGGGATGCGCATAGACGTCGGCGTCCGGGCGCAGATGCTCACGGATACCATTCGCCAGTTCGGCCACTTCTGCACGACCCGTGGACCGCAGGTAATCGGCCATCTTTTCATCGTATGCGAAAACGGAGCAGGTGGCGCCGATCTCTGCACCCATGTTGCAGATCGTTCCCTTTCCGGTGGCGCTGATATTGTCTGCACCTTCCCCGAAATACTCGACGATCGCACCGGTACCGCCCTTTACAGTGAGCTGACCGGCCACCCAAAGGATGACATCTTTGGCGGAAGTCCAGCCACTCATCTTACCTGTCAGTTTGACACCGATGAGTTTCGGCATTTTGAGCTCCCAGGGGAGACCCGCCATCACGTCAACGGCATCCGCACCGCCAACGCCTACAGCCACCATACCCAGACCGCCCGCATTGGGTGTATGGGAGTCGGTACCGATCATCATGCCGCCGGGGAACGCATAGTTTTCCAACACCACCTGGTGGATGATGCCTGCACCGGCCTTCCAGAAACCGATGCCGTATTTATTGGAGATGGAAGCCAGGAAGTCGTATACTTCGCGATTTGTGTCCAGTGCTGTGGCCAGATCCTGAACGGCACCGGATTTCGCCTGGATCAGGTGGTCGCAGTGTACGGTGGACGGAACCGCCACTTGTTCACGGCCGCAGGTCATGAACTGCAGCAGCGCCATCTGTGCGGTCGCATCCTGCATCGCTACACGGTCCGGTGCGAAATCCACATAATCCACTCCCCGACGATACGCGGCACCTGCCGGCTGCGAGAGATGACTGTACAGAATCTTTTCCGACAGCGTGAGCGGCCTGCCCGTGAGCTTCCGGGCGGCTTCCACCTTGCCGGGCATCTCCGCATAGACCTTCCTGATCAGATCCAGATCGAAAATCATGGCTTTAGTTTTTATGGATGGATGGTAGTTGACGAGCATCGCCTGCAGACCGGCCCTTTTAAAAAGGGGGTGAACAAATCGCTCCGTAGATTGTTTGCACTCCGGCCTCTTCAGACTGCGCAAATTTAAGACAATCTGCCCCGGCCTCCAATAGTTCTTTATGCATTCATCAACTTCTTTTATATTTATGGCATGAATAACATCAAGGATTTTATCGAAGGTCGCGTATTCGGTGTCTGTTCCCGAATCGGTGAGATCCTGGGCATCCCTTCCGTGACCATCCGAAAGTATTTCATCTATATATCCTGTCTGACGATGGGTTCGCCTGTCATCATCTACGTTTTCCTGGCTTTCTGGATGAATGTCAAGCAGTACATGCTCAATGCCCGGCGCAATCCCCTGAAATATCTCTGATCCTCGATCCGAGGCCTCAAGGGTTTTGCTCAGGATACGGCAGCCCGAATGCGCAACAGATCTTTCAGCAGCCCTTCCAATCTGTCAAGTACCAGCATATTGGCCCCGTCACTCAATGCCCTGCCCGGCTCGGGATGGGTTTCAATGAACAGACCATCAGCCCCTGTGGCGATCGCCGCCTTCGCGATCGTTCCGATCATATCCGGGTTTCCGCCGGTCACCCCGCCCGGCTGGTTCGGTTGCTGCAGTGAATGCGTGCAATCCATGATCACAGGCACGCCGTGGGCGGCCATGTCCGGGATGTTCCGGTAATCGACGATCAGATCCTGGTAGCCAAAACTATTGCCCCGTTCCGTCAGCATCACCCGGTCGTTCCCCGCCTTACGGATCTTTTCCACCGCAAATTTCATGGAGGCACCGCTCAGGAACTGTCCTTTCTTCACATTTACGATCCGGCCCGTCTCCGCTGCCGCCGTCAAAAGGTCCGTCTGCCGGCACAAAAAGGCGGGTATCTGCAGAATGTCTGCATAGGGAGCCGCCATCGCGGCCTCCTCATGGGCATGGATGTCCGTCGTCACTGGTACACCATGCCGCCGGCCTGCCTCCTGAAGGATCTTCAGGGCAGGTTCATCACCCAGCCCAGTGAAAGAATGGGCACTTGTGCGGTTCGCTTTCCGATAGGATGCCTTGAATACATATGGAATACCCAGGTTCCGGCAGATGCCGGATACCCGGGAGGCGATTTCTTCCACCAGTTCACCGCTCTCCACCACACAGGGGCCTGCAATAAGGAAAAAGGCTTTTGGATCGTATGATTGATGCCGAAAGAGTTCAGATAGATAAGGTTGCATGTCTTATTTGATATTTCAGTTGATGTATGATCTGTTATAGATTGGAAATGAGCACTATGAATTTATTTTGAAAGTCTCTTTTCGCCTTCCCGGGCTCCCCGGATATCAGGATCCAGGCTCAGGGCCCTTCGGTAGTCATCCAATGCGGCCGCCTTATCACCACCGGTCTCCAGGCACCGCCCACGCCAGTAATAGGCATCCGCCAGCGCGTTGTTCACGGTCAGCACCTTTTCAAAAACAGACAAGGCCTCAGTGACCCTTTTCTGTTCGTACAACAGGATCCCCTTCTCGATATATGCGTCCGTGAATGTGTATGAACTGCCGATCGCTCCGTCGTAGGCACGGATGGCTTCTGCAAACCGCCCGATATTGCCAAAATAAATGCCTTTCAGATATTGCGCCTGCGCTTGAAAGCGTGGATCACCTGCTGGCGAAAGGATCCGCTCCGCCACAGAGAGCGCGGCGGGATCACGACGATCTGCATAAATAAAACCCAGTTCCAGCAGAATGTCCGTCTGCGCAGGGTTCACCGACAAAGACCGTAGCAGACTCCCGATAGCTCCGGTCGTGTCCTTCATCGACAGGAGCAGGGAGGCTTTTCGGTTCCAGAGAACAGGCTGCAGACTGTCGCGCTGAAGTCCCTCATCCACCCATTGCAGGGCCCTGCGGACATCTCCCCCCGCTTCGCTGGCTGCCGACACTTCAAGCCGAAGCCCAACGGAGTCGGGATAGCGGGAGAGCAGCATGCTGTCAGCCTCCGGCAGATGACTTGCCTGATCAGCGGCTTCCTGACCGGATCGATCTCCGCAACCCGGCAGACTGAATAACATGATCGACAGGAAGATGCTCGCGACCAGGGACATTTGCATACCCAAAATTACACCCGCGGGCTAGAAAGTCTGACAAAAATCTGACCGATCGCCCCGCAACAGGTGCGTATCTTTGCCATCTCAATTGCCAAGCATATGCTTTCACAACCATCCGGACGGTTCTCCGCCCGCCTGTCACGCTTTCTCCCACTGACGCTGGGTCTTCTTGGAGCCTTCATCGCCACGCCAGCCCGCGCTGACATGTCGAAAGATACCCTGGCCTATCCTGACGAAACGCATCTCACAAACATCCGTCAGCTCACCTTCGGGGGCGATAATGCGGAAGCCTATTTCAGCTATGATGGTAAATGGCTGATCTTTCAGAAAACATATGCCAAGGAAGGCATCCCCTGCGATCAGATGTACATTGCAAAAGTACCTGCCCGGCAGGGCGAGTCCTTTCAGCCAAAACTCGTCAGCACCGGAAAGGGTCGGACCACCTGCGGCGCGTTCATGAAAGATGGAAAACATGTCATTTATGCCTCCACTCATCTGGGCAGTCCAGATTGTCCGCCGGTCCCCGATCGTACCAAATATGGTAACCGCTACATCTGGCCTCTCTACGATTCGTATGACATCTTCGTGGCCGACCTGTCCGGTAAGATCGTCAAACAACTGACCAACACCCCGGGCTACGATGCGGAAGCCACCCTGTCACCCGATGGCAAGAAAATGGTCTTCACCTCTATGCGTGACGGCGACCTTGAATTGTACATCATGGACCTCAAGTCCGGGAATACCCGCCGGGTAACCAACATGCTCGGATATGATGGTGGCGCATGGTTCAGTCCCGATGGCAAAAAACTCATCTGGAGGGCTTCCCGTCCCAAGACGGAAGCTGAAGTCAGTGAATACAAAGCGTTGCTAAAAGAAAATCTCGTGGCACCCACCCGGATGGAAGTTTGGGTCGCCGATGCAGACGGCAGCAACGCTCGCCAGGTCAGTAATTTCGGACAGGCCAACTGGGCACCGGCCTACATGCCCGACAGCAAGCGCATCATTTTTGCCTCCAATCACGAGTACAAGCGGGGATTCCCGTTCAATCTTTATACGATGAACGAAGACGGGACATCCTTGAAGAAAGTGAGCCGAGACCTGGGCTTCGATGCTTTCCCGATGTTCAGTCCGGACGGGAAGAAACTAGTGTTCTGCAGCAACCGCAACAATGGCGGTACCCGCGACACCAACATCTTCATCGCAGACTGGGTCGAATGAGTCAACCTGGCGTTTACTCTTCGGGTTGTTTGGCCTTCACATACCGGCGCCATTTATCAATGATCTGTACCATATCGTCTGCCAGTTCACTTTCGAATTTCATGGGCTGACGGGTCATGGGATGAATGAACCCGAGTTCTTTGGCATGCAGGGCATGCCGGGGACAGATCTCAAAGCAGTTGTCCACGAACTGCTTGTATTTGGTGAAGACGGTCCCTTTCAGGATCCTGTCGCCCCCATAGACTTCGTCGTTGAACAGCGAATGACCGATATGCTGCATATGCACCCGGATCTGATGGGTGCGCCCCGTTTCGAGTCTGCATTCCACCAGGGTCACATATCTCAATCTTTCCAGGATCTTGTAATGTGTGATCGCCTCCTTGCCGTGCTCCCCATCGGGATACACATCCATGATCTTCCTGAATCGAAGATGGCGTCCGACATGTCCGGTAACGGTGCCTTCATCCTCTTCGAAATCTCCCCATACCAGCGCGATGTAGCGGCGGTGGACCGTGTGCTCAAAGAACTGGTTGGCCAGGTGCATCGCCGCTTTGTCGTGCTTGGCAACCACCAGCAGTCCGCTCGTATTTTTATCGATCCGGTGCACCAATCCGTACCGGGGCAGTTTATCGTCTGACAGATCCGGCTGTTGTTGCCGCAGATGCCAGGCGATGCCGTTGACGAGGGTGCCGGAATAATTTCCGTGTCCCGGGTGGACGACCATGCCTGCCGGTTTGTCGATCACCATGATATGGTCATCTTCGAACACGATATTCAGCGACATCTGCTCCGGCTTGATCTCAAAGGTCTCCGGAGCATTGTCTGAGTACATGACGATCTGATCTCCCGGCCGGATCTTGTAATTGGATTTGACGGGCTTCGCGTTGACCATAAGCATTTCCGCTTCGATGGCCTGCTGGACCTTGTTCCTTGTGACATTCGTGAGCCGCATGGATACGAACTTGTCGATCCGCAGCGGTTCCTGGCCACGGTCTACCGTAAGCGTGAATCGTTCGTAGAGCGCTTCCGAACCTTCGCCATCCTCCGGCAGCCTGTCTTCTTCAAAGGGATCCCCCGTCATGCATTCGATTTCGTCAAAGGTAACATCTATCCAAAGAATCTACCTTTGCGTCATGGAAAGCCGGAAGGTACATGTGGAAGACCTCGGCCGCATTGGATATGCGGAGGCCTGGGACCTGCAGGAGCAAAGGCTCAAGGCCGGACTCGACATCAAGGCGGAGCGTCATCGGAACGCCTCTGACGCCGACGCGGGAGAAGCGCCCACCCGCCATCATTTTCTTTTTTGCGAACACACCCCCGTCTATACCCTGGGTAAGAGTGGTAAGATGGAGCACCTGCTGCTGTCTGAGGCCGAACTCACCGAACGCGGTTAT
>CANHUK010000123.1 GCA_947463755.1 Chitinophagaceae bacterium | reverse complement strand
GCTTCCTGGACTATCTGCGCCTCCCGGGCATGCTGCTTAGCGTTGAGCACGTTGTGGGGGATCTTCTTCTGCGACAGCATTCGGCTCAGCAATTCGCTTACCTCCACCGAGGTTGTACCCACCAGGGCGGGACGTCCCTCGTTGCGCAGTTTCTCGATCTCCTCGATGACAGCCTTGTATTTTTCACGCTTCGTCTTGTATACAAGGTCGTCGTGATCCTTACGGACCAGCGGCAGATGGGTCGGGATGGATACCACATCCAGTTTGTAGATGTTCCACAATTCCGCGGCTTCGGTTTCGGCAGTACCGGTCATGCCCGCGAGCTTGTGATACATCCGGAAATAGTTCTGGAGCGTGACGGTCGCGTAGGTTTGAGTAGCCGCCTCGATCTTCACGTTTTCTTTCGCTTCTATGGCCTGGTGCAGGCCGTCGCTGTAGCGTCGGCCATCGAGGATACGACCGGTCTGTTCGTCCACGATCTTGACCTGTCCGTCCATCACCACGTATTCCACGTCTTTGTCGAACAGAGAATATGCCTTGAGCAACTGTTGTACGGTGTGTATCCGGTCAGCTTTCTGGGCGTAGTCGCTCAGTAACGTTTCTTTGCGGTGAAGCCGGGCCTCGGGGTCGCTTTCCGTCCGCTCGATCTCGGCGAGGGCAGTGCTGAGGTCGGGGAGGACAAAGAAGTTGGGATCTTCACCGCTCCGGGTGATGTAATGCAAACCCTTGTCGGTCAGTTCGACCTGCTTGTTCTTCTCATCAATGTGAAAGTAGAGTTCTTCATCGACCTCCGGCATCAGTTTCTGCTGATCAGCCAGGTAATGATTTTCAGCCTTCTGTAGTTTGACCCTGACCCCGGACTCGCTGAGGAGCTTGATGAGGGCGGTGTTCTTGGGCAGTCCGCGATAGGCGCGCATGAGGTGCAGCCCGCCCGTCTGTGGGTCGTCCTTACCTTCAGCCATCAGCTTACGGGCCTCCAGCAGGGATTTGTTGACGATCTGTCGCTGGACTTCCACCAGCTGTTGCACGCGGGGTTTGAGGATGTGGAATTGCTGGTCATCGCCCTTCGGAACAGGACCGGATATGATGAGCGGTGTTCGCGCATCGTCGATCAGTACGCTGTCCACCTCATCCACCATCGCGAAGTGATGCCGGCGCTGCACCATCTCCTCCGGATTGTGCACCATATTATCGCGGAGGTAATCGAAGCCGAATTCGTTATTCGTGCCATAGGTGATGTCGCACTGATAGGCCTTCCGGCGCGCCTCACTGTGGGGGTCGTGCCTGTCGATGCAATCAACGGTGAGTCCCAGCCATTCGAAGAGGGTACCATTCCATTCGCTGTCTCGACGTGCCAGGTAGTCGTTCACCGTGACGATGTGCACACCTTCTCCCGGCAGTGCGTTCAGGTACGCAGGCAGGGTGGACACAAGGGTTTTACCCTCGCCGGTGGACATCTCCGCGATCTTTCCGTCATGGAGGACGGTGCCGCCAATGAGCTGCACGTCGTAATGCACCATGTTCCAGGTCACCAGGTTGCCCGCCGCCATCCAGCTATTCCTGAAGATCGAATTGTCCCCTTCAATGCGGACATGTTCCTTCCTGACACTCAGGTCGCGGTCGAGCGGGGTGGCCGCGGATACCAGTTCCGTATTTTCCGTGAAGCGCCTGGCGGCTTCCTTTACGACGGCAAACGCCTCCGGCAGAATGGCCTTCAGCACTTCTTCGATCTGTTCGTTGCGTTTTTTTCGCAGCCGGTCGATCTCCTGATAGATATCGTCTCGACCGATGATATCCGAGGGATCAAGGGCCTCCGCCTTCGCGTTGAGGCCTGCGATCTCCTCGTCGATGCCGGTGAGATGTTCGCGGATGCGCTGACGGAATTCAAGGGTTTTGCCTCGGAGGGCATCGTTGTCGAGGGATCTGTAGGAAAGGAAATGCCGGTTGATCTCTTCGACGACCGGTCTGATCAGTTTGACGTCCTTCTCTGACTTGCTGCCACCCAGCAGCTTGGATAAGAAATTGAACATGTCGTGTGGTTATGTCTTCCGCTGCGCGGGATAATTATTGCTTCAAAATCCGTGCAGTCATGGTTCTGACCGACAGATTGACAGACGCAAAGGTATGCAACCGGCGGTTACCTTCACAGCGCGAAGATGTGGCTTCTGTCAATTCATCCGCCCGTGTGAGTTCATGCGTTACCGGAACCGTACTGCGTTTTTGGGGGGCTTACAGGACGCTGATCCGCCTTCAAGCCGAAAAATCGCCGTTCATCCCATTTTTAAGCGGTTCGGCAAAGGAAACCGGTCCAATAGGCATCTCATACTCAATATCTTTACATCCATGAAGCAGATCCTTGCATTTTTTATCTTCCTGTCCATGCTTTCGTCGCTCAGTGCTCAGGTTTCCCGTCAGGTGACCGGCAGGTTGATCGACACGGCAGGCAATGCGCTGTCGAGAGCCACGGTGAAACTGTATGCCGTGGGGAGCAGGGATACGCTTCGGGCCGTCACGAACAACAACGGTGCGTTCATCCTGAAGAAGGTGCCGGTCTCGAAGTTCAATATCAGCGTCTCCAACATCGGCTATGCGGTCACAGAGCGCACCTTCAGCTTTGATCCGGTGCAGGAGGATATTCGCCTGGAGGATATCGCCATGCAGCCTTTTGCCACTACCCTGCAGGAGATCGTCATCACCACGCCGCCCATCGTCGTGAAGGAGGATACGGTGGAATACAAGATCGATTCAACCATGGTAAAGCCGAATGCCATGACCGAGGACCTGCTGAAGAAACTTCCGGGCATCGAGGTCGACAAGGCAGGTAATATTACGGCGCAGGGTAAAACGGTTACCCGCGTGAAGGTGAACGGCAAGGATTTCTTTGGTGGCGACCCGAAGGCGGCGACCCGCGAATTGCCGGCCGATCTGATCGACAAGGTTCAGATCATCGACGACTATGGTGATATGGCCAATATTTCCGGGATCAAGGATGGTGAGCCGGAGAAAGTGCTCAATCTCCAGCTGAAAAAAGATAAGAACAAAGGGGTATTCGGCAGGGGCACGCTGGGTGTTGGCACCGACGACCGCTACCAGGGTACGCTGAATACGAACATCTTCAATAATAATAAACAGCTCTCGATCACCGGTAATTCGAACAATTCCAACGCCAGCGTCTTCAACGATGGCGGTGGCGGTGGTGGCCGTGACCTGAATTCCGGCGGGATCGGTCGCGCGGTAATGGCAGCGGTTGATGCCGGTGGCGGTGGCGGTGGCAACCGAGGCGGCGGCGGTGGCGGTGGCAACGATGGCATTTCTCAGACGAATTCCATCGGTACCAACTATCGTCAGGATTTTGAGAATGGGAAGGGTTCGTTCTATGGCAGTTATAGTTTCACCCGCAGGTCTACGGATGTGCTGCGTGATGTCACCCAGCAGAATTTCTTCGCCAGCGGGAATTTCACGAACAACCAGAAGACCATCAGCAACAATCTCAGCAACAATCATCGGGCATTCCTGAACCTGGAGTACAATATCGACTCATTCAATTACATCAAGGTCAGTCCGAGCATCACCTATGGGATGAGCGAAAATCGTTCCTCCAGCGATTTCAATTTCCTCGATGCCAAGAATACCATGACCAGTCAGGGCCGGAATGGCGACACCTCAAGCAGCCTGACGCCCAACATCTCCGTCAATGCCATCTGGAATCTGAAATTCCGCAAGCGGGGTCGGAATCTGGCCACCAATATCAACCTCGGCGGAAACGACAATGACAGCGAGAGCGAGAAACTGAATTTCACCCGGAATATGAACCTGCCGATCCCGTTGGAGAACACCCTTCGCCAGCTCATCAATCAGGATAATTTCAGCCGTAACTACGGGGTGCGGATCAATTATTCTGAACCGATCATGCGCGATCGTTATTTGGATCTGATCTATGCCTATAACTATTCCTTGTCGCACAACGACAAGGAGGCCTTTGTTTACCAGCCCAATGGCGAATGGCTGTTGAACGCTCAGTTGAGCAATGCGTTCGAGAATACGTTCATCAACCAGCGGGTCGGTGCAAATATTCGCACGATAAAAAAGAAATATAACTACTCGCTGGGGGTGAACCTGCAACCGGTGAATCTGAATGGCTACTCTATCACCAAGGATAGCAGTTATACGCCGCAGAAGCGGGTGAATGTATTCCCTGTGGCCCGTTTGGCCGTTAATTTCACGCGGACGAAGACTTTGAATTTTAATTATCAGGGCAGTGCACGTCAGCCGAGTTTCAACCAGCTGCAGCCGGTGCTTGATAACTCGAATCCGCAGTACCAGACACAGGGTAATCCTTTCCTGAAGCCCGAGCAGAATCATAACCTGAGTCTGTTCTTCAACAATTTTAATTTTACCAGCGGACGTGTGTTCTTTGTCGGATCGAATTTCAGTTTCACACAGGATAAGATCGTGAACAACAGCATTCGCCTGGGTAGGTCCGGGTCGCAGCTTACGATCCCTGAAAACGTAGACGGGTACTACAACGCGACGGGCTTTTACAATTTCAGTAAGCCTTTCCAGAATCGCAGATATGTGTTCAGCCTGAATGGTACGGTGAACTTCAATCATAATATCAATCTGATCGACAGCGCACGGAATGTGGGCAGGAACACGCTGGTGTCCCAAGGCTTCAAGTTTGAATTCAACTTCAAGGAGTGGTTGGAATGGGATGCCGGCGCGCGGTATTCGCTCAACACGGCACGTTATTCCCTGCCGGGCCAGCAGAACCTCGATTTCAACTCCTGGACGCTCACGTCAAATGCGCGCGTGGATCTGAAGGGCGGCTGGATCTTCCGTTATGATTTCGACTATATGATCAACAATGGACTGGCCGCAGGGGTGAATGGGAACATAGCCCTGATGAATGCGTCGCTGGAAAAGACGGTGTTCAAGAAGAAGAATGGATTCCTGCGTTTCAGCGCTTATGATATCTTCAAACAGGCAACGAACATCAACCGGAGCGTAACGGGCAACAGCATTACGGATACCCGCACCAACCGACTGACGCAGTATTTTATGGTGACCTTCACTTACCGGTTGAGTCGGTTCACGGGCCAGCAAACGCCGGGTCAGAGTGGGATGGATCGCAGCCGTGGCATGGAATACAGGCGGGGCGGCGGTTTCTGATGATGCGGTTTCCCGTGGCATCATTTTGATTCGTATCTTGTTAGCAAACAATCCGAATCATGGCAGAATTGCGGCGCGTTTCATCTTTACTGATCCTGACATTCTTGTTTTCGGGCGTTGTGGCGGCGCAATCCAAGCGTCCGAATATTATCTTCATGATGAGCGACGACCATGCCTATCAGGCCATCAGCGCCTATGGGCATGGTTTGAATCAGACACCTCAGATCGACAGGCTTGCCGCTTCAGGGATGTTGTTCACGCGCGCATTTGTCAGCAATTCTATTTGCGGTCCAAGCCGGGCAGTTTTTCTGACTGGCAAGCATAGTCATAAGAACGGCTTCAAGGACAATCACTCCAGATTCAACGGCGACCAGCAGACGGTCGTCAAGTTGCTGAAGCAGGCGGGATATCAGACCGCCATCACCGGCAAATGGCATCTGGTGTCCGATCCACAAGGATTTGATTATTGGAACATCCTGCCCGGTCAGGGGGATTACTATAATCCCCGGTTCATCGAAAACGGCGTTGTGAAAAACTATGCCGGATATGTCACGAATCTGACGGCAGAGCTGGCCATGCAGTGGCTCGACAAGCGGGATACGAGTCGCCCCTTCTTTCTGGTATGCAATCAGAAAGCACCGCATCGCAACTGGATGCCTGAGCAGAAATATCTTAATCTCTTTGATTCTACTGAGTTTCCAGTGCCGGCGAATTATT
>CANHUK010000122.1 GCA_947463755.1 Chitinophagaceae bacterium | reverse complement strand
CGCGCGCACCCCAGATGGAGGCGGCAGCGGCATCTTTGAGGATGGTGACCGATTCAACATCATTGGGGTTGATGGCGTTGTATGTACCCTGTATCGGAAAACCATCGACCACGACCAAGGGCTCCTGATTGGCATAGAGTGTCGACAGGCCGCGGATCTGAAAGAAGGGATTACCTTCCTCATCCATACGAAGAGCCTGCACACCCGCATTCGTACCGATGATGCGGGAAGCAATGTTGGTGGCAGGCTTATCCAGCTGCTCGCGACTGACGGTGCCAAAAGAACCCGTCGCCCGCTCCTTGGGCAGCGTCTGATAGCCCGTAGATACTACTACCACCTCGTCAAGAGAAGCCTCGGAACGCTTCATCACGAAGGTCACATTACTGATGCCCGCTGCGACGGGTAGTTCGGACGTCTGCATCCCCACAAAGCTGAATACCAGCGTCTGAAGTCCTGTAGCTGCCTGGATGGAGAATCGTCCGTCTGCGCCGGTCCGGACCGCCTGTGGACCGCCCTTAACCTGAACCGTAACGTTGGACAAGGGTGACTGAGCATCATCCGTCACGCGTCCTGTGATGACCCTCGTCGGCTGGGCGGTCGCTGACAGCGAGAGACAGGCCGAGAAAAGCCATGGCAGCAACCTGCCGAATACTTTTATCATAAGAGTTCTGTTTTGGTTTTCAAATGGTAAGTTAAACCAACAGCCGCTGGGCATTTGGCTTTTTTACGCAAACCTGCCGCTTTCCCTGACAAACAGACCTCCAGATGGTGTGAACCACTGTTTTTAAGCCTTGACACACCCGATTTGTGATACCATGATTCCAAGAAATCGGATATATTCGGTTATGACTGCCCATCGTAAAATCAGTATGGAGGACCTGGTCAAACCGGGTTGGAGAAGCCTCCTCCTTACCCTGGGCATATGGTATTTGCTGGTAACGATCTATATGTCGATGGGGTCCTCCTCCAGATCGGCCATCGAGATATACTTCTTCTACACCCGCTACAGCTGGCCAAACTTCATCATCTGCTACCTGAATATCGTCTGGCTCATTCCACGTTTCCTCCACACGCGAAAGGTAGCCGCCTACCTGACCACGGCAACCATTACACTGGCGGTATACGTATGCATCAGATACTATAACCACATCCTCCAGGATCCTGATATGTACACTTACTTCACCCGTTCCGGAAGCGAGCTGGTGAGGAAATCGCTCTCCATCAGTGAAATAGTCAAGGGGGAACTGTTAAAAGGCTTTCAGTTCCTGCTCCTCTCGCTGGCCTATCGTTCCATCATCGACAGGGTCATCACGGAACGACAGATCTCCGGACTTGAAAGGGAAAAGCTTAGGGCAGACCTGGCCATGCTCCGCTACCAGCTCAACCCGCACTTCCTCTTCAATACGATCAACGACATCTACTATCTCGCGCTCATCCGCTCGACAGATACGGCAAATGCACTGCTGGAACTGTCCGAACTGCTTCGCTACGTGCTTCATTCAAAGGATGATAAGGTCGCACTGGAGCGGGAGATCGACCATCTCCGGCGTTTCATCAAATTACACCGATTTAGATTCCCGGACTGCATCGTGAAGCTGGACATCGACACAGGACCTGAACCGGAACAATGGGTCATCCCACCGCTTGTGCTTATATCGTTCACGGAGAATGCCTTTAAACACGGAGAACAGGGAACGGAAACAGACCCCGTGGAGATCATCATCCGGATACAAAAAGACCGCCTTCACTATCGCGTCAGAAATGTAGTAGGTAAAAACTGTTCCAAGGATGCCCATAACGGCGTCGGACTTCCCAACCTGCGTAACCGAATGGAACTCCTATTCCCGGATAACTTCACACTGGACAGCCGTCAAACAGATGACGGCCATTTCCTGGCCACACTCGATATTCCCTTACAACACCCATAAAATGATCACAGCCATCGCCATCGACGACGAACCCAATGCCCTAGGCGTGATCCGTGAATATGCCAGGAACATCCCTGAACTGGACCTTAGGGAAACATTCACGGATCCGTTGAAGGCAGAAGCATGGCTGGAACGTAATCCGGAAACTGCGCTGGTATTCCTCGATATCCAGATGGCTCGGCTCAACGGTCTTGATCTCATCAAGCGCAACAGACATGCCAGGGCAAACATCATCTTGACGACTGCTTACCCGGATTTCGCCCTTCAGGGCTTTGAACTCGCCGTAACAGACTACCTCCTGAAACCATTCGCCATGGACAGGTTCAGGCAGGCACTCGACAAAGTTATCAGCAGCCAATCCAGGAATTCAGCAATGACAACGGCCCCGGAATCCGCAAAGGAAGATATCATCTTCGTTAAGTCTGAATACCGCATCATGAAAGTATCTGTGTGCGACATACAATACCTCGAAGGAACAGGTAACTACGTAAGCTTGCACCTGCCCTCCGGGAGGATCCTCTCCCTGCAAAATATGCGCACCCTTGAAAATATGCTGAAGGGTACCGGTTTCTTCCGAATCCACAGATCCTATATCGTCGCGATCCGACACATTGAATCCGTCACCCGGAAAAGTGTCACCATCGCAGGACAAGAACTCCCCATCGGAGATTCCTATCGCGAACCATTCCTGTCATACATCGGCAGTCATTACAGACTACTATAAAACAAACCGCCATTCCATGAAACAAATACTCCTGATCGCAGCATGCTTCAACGGACTCATTTCAGCACACGCACAAAATTCCTTTGAATTCGAAATTCGCGGTGTCATCCGGGGACTTGGAAACGACACCCTCCATCTGAACATACAGAACGGTGCCGGCGGAAACCTACGCCACGCTATACCCGTCAGGGCAGACAGCTTTCAATACCGTGGTCAGTCAAACCGAATCGATCAGGGATACCTGATCATGCCACGTCAAAGACGCATGGGAGATATTTCCCTGTTCATCGAAAAGGGCTTGATCATGATATCCGCAGACGTGTCTGACCCCAACCGGGGACGCGTGAGTGGCACAAAGGCCAACGAAGATCAAAGCCGACTTAGATCCCTGGAACAACCAGTCTACGACCAGATTACTTCGCTGCGGAACGATCTTAAAGGGATGACCGATAACGGATCAGATAAATACAAGGAAATACTTAGCAAGATTGAGGCACTCCAAACTTCCATCATTGTCATCAGAGAAAAATGGGCAGAGGAAAATCCGGAATCCTTCGCTTCCGCATCTTGCCTGTGGGTGCTATCCGATCGCATTCCGTTCGAAAAACTCGACAAACTCTTTAATGCATTATCCCCCGAGGTTCGAAGTACTGTACTCATGCAACGGCTCAGTACAAAGATCGAAGGTAAAAGAAGAAGCCTCGTAGGCAAACCTGCTGCAGCATTCAAGATGGAAGATACAGCAGGTAAAATGATTCGCCTTGCTGACTTCCGGGGAAGGTACGTGCTCCTGGATTTCTGGGCAAGCTGGTGCGTACCATGCCGACAAGAAAATCCCGGCCTGAAGGAACTCTATGCCCGTTACAAAACCAAAGGTTTCGAGATCATCGGCATCTCGGTAGATGAAAACGGTGAACGCTGGAAAAAAGCAATCAAAGAAGATGACCTGCCCTGGATACATATCTCCGATCTTAAACGCGAAAGTGCCCTTGCATCACTCTTTGGCGTACAACCCATACCCGATAACTTCCTCATCAACCCGGAAGGTATCATCATCGCCAAAGGATTGCATGGAAATGCACTTGCAGATAAACTCGCCGATCTGTTATCGAAGTGAAAATAAATAAGGGGAACGGCCAGTCGATAATAGATGGTGTATTTATGATCAGACAAACGCTATTGACTGGACCTGAAACTTTTTACCGCCAGAATGAATCCGATCGAAAATAATATTGTCACAAGGCCGGCAAAATATGGTATGATATCACTCATTTTTGTTGATTGATAAGTTTTATAAGAATTGTGAAACCAAGGATCGAAGGAACCCACAAGCCAATGAAGATGGCTGCTTCCTTTTCACCCGTGAACCATAAGTATTCAGAGAAAATGAGGGATAAAAAAGCAGCTGACAACATGAGAATATCGGAAGGTGTAAATTTCTTGAGCATGATCGAAGCATTGAAATTTTACTGAATATAGGATGGAATGAACGGAGCTCAGTTATACAATTGATAGGAGATGACCGGAATAAATATTATGCAATGAGTCAGCACTTATATCAAACAGCATAGAACTGCTCCCTTTTTTCAACATGATGTGAAGCAGCCCTTTCAAATTTCCGATAAGCGATGAAACAGATTGTAAAATTGAAAGGTCATTACACATAAAAAATTGAGGGGTGCTCAAATGAGCACCCCTCAAATGGATTCAAGCTAACTTGATAAAAAGTTACTTGGGAAGCACCACTGCATCAATAACATGTACTACACCATTGCCGGCCTTCAGATCGGTGGCAACTACGGTAGAAACATTGCCTTTTTCGTCCGTAAGGATGACTTTACTATTTTTCATGGAAGCGGTAAGGATACCACCACTTACCGTGGTGACCTTAACACTGCCATTACCTGCTTTGATCGCAGCAATAACAGCAGCAGCATCAAGATTACCGGATACCACATGGTAGGTAAGGATCTTGACAAGTGTGGCCTTTGACTCGGGCTTCAGCAGTGAAGTGAGCGTTCCTTCAGGAAGTTTGGCAAAAGCATCGTTCGTAGGCGCAAACACAGTGAAAGGTCCGGCACCCTGAAGTGTCTCTACCAATCCTGCTGCCTTTACAGCAGCTACCAGCGTAGTGTGTGCAGGAGAACCTACGGCAATGTCAACGACAGTCTTTTGAGCATTACTAACAAAAGACAGCGCTAAAGCAAATGATGTGAGGATAACTGATTTAATATTCATAAACATACCAACGTACTTTGTAGATAATAGTTCGTTTTATTTATTTAATATATAAATGAACAAATTGGTAAATAAAAGTGAAGAAGGCTGTTTGAAGCTGATCATACACATGAACAGGCATACTAAAAAGTGATGATCAAAAGAGATTCAAAAAGTGGTGGACTGGGTCAGTCTGAATCAAATAGCCAGAGCCCTGGCGTCTTCGTTCCTTTGCGATGGATGGATTTAAGTGGTTTTAAAACTATCTTTAGGCTCCGAAACCACAAATCATTTCATGCCAAAATGTGTCTGCATGGGCGCCAAGCTCAAATGCTCCTTCGGATCTGGTCCGAAGGATATGATGGTACTTCCCATCGGCATGGCTATGAATGCAACCACCAAACCGATCGCCACTTCACTCGATTTCATCCCCATGCTCAACATCCCGGCTTTCGGTAACTGCAATTCCCCCGCCAATCCGATGAACTGGAAGATGGCAGGACCCGTCCCGGTATTTGTCCCGTCCTCCTGCATCCCCATACCCGTTATGCCCTGGGATCCTGCCGCCAAAAAACTGAAGATCGGTGGCAACCCCGCCATGCTGGAATCCAGCAAGACCATGTGCGCCTGGGCCGGTTCCATCACCGTCGATAAGCCCGGACTCACCAATGTGGAGTCAAAGTAATGCTACATACTTGGAAACCCTCGCGACTTCGTTCCCTCGCGGTGAATGGATTTCAGTTGTTATTCATAAAAACGATATTCAGTCGTAATGAAAACGACATTTGAAAATCTGAATTTCATCATTTTCAATCTTGTAAATTAAACGATGCTCCTCATCTATACGCCTGGACCAAAAACCTGCGTAATTGAATCGCAAAGCTTCAGGTTTCCCAATCCCTTCATAAGGATGGCGGGAAATATCTTTCAATAATTCATTGATTCGTCTCACCTTCTGTTTGTCATTTTTCTGCCAAAAGAGATAGTCTTCCCAAGACAGTTCAGTGAAGACAAATTTCATTGTATATCAAGTTTTT
>CANHUK010000121.1 GCA_947463755.1 Chitinophagaceae bacterium | reverse complement strand
TGCTCAAGTTCCTGAAGCCCAAGGTCAAGGCGGGCGATAAGGGATTGCTGCGCAGGGCATTCGAGATGGCCGTGGACGCACACAAGACCATGAGACGCAAAAGTGGGGAGCCCTACATCTTTCACCCCCTCGCCGTCTCCCGCATCTGCGTCGAAGAGATCGGCCTCGGCATCCGCTCCACCATCTGCGCCCTCCTGCACGACACCGTGGAGGATACTGATATAACGCTGGAGGATGTTCAACGGGAGTTTGGGACCGAGATCGCACGCATCATCGACGGACTGACCAAGATCTCCACCGTCGAAGATACCAGCACCTCCCGGCAGGCAGAAAATTTCCGCAAGATCCTCCTGACCCTGACGGATGATCCCAGGGTCATCCTCATCAAGCTGGCCGACCGCCTCCACAACATGCGGACGCTCGACAGCATGAAACGGGAGAAACAGCTCAAAGTATCCTCCGAAACGGTCTACATATACGCGCCCCTGGCCCACCGGATGGGTCTCTACGCCATCAAGACGGAGATGGAGGACCTGGCGATGAAGTACCTCGAGCCGGACATATACAGGGAGATCGCCCGCAAACTCGCCGAAACCAAACGGGAAAGGACCCGCTACATCAATGAGTTCATCCGCCCCATCCGGGAGAAGATGGACAGAGCAGATTTCATCTATGAAATTTACGGCCGGCCGAAATCGATCCACTCCATCTGGAGCAAGATGAAGAAAAAGGGCGTTGAATTTGAAGAGGTGTACGACCTTTTCGCGATCCGCATCATCGTGGACGGACCCCAGGAAAAAGAAAAGGAGGACTGCTGGAAGATCTACTCCTTCATCACCGACATGTACACCCCTTCGCCGGAGCGCCTGCGCGACTGGCTCAGCAATCCCAAATCCAACGGCTACGAAGCCCTGCACACCACCGTCATGGGGCCCCAGGGCAAATGGGTCGAGATCCAGATCCGCTCCCGGCGGATGAATGAGATCGCAGAGAAGGGCCTCGCCGCCCACTGGAAATACAAGGAGGGGGGTGGACAGGAAGGCGATCGCTTCGACCAGTGGTTCGGACAGATCCGCGAAGCCCTCGGCAACCAGGAGCTCAGTTCCATCGATTTTCTGCAAGATTTCAAGACCTCCTTCCTGGCCGAGGAGATCTATGTCTTTACGCCCAAAGGTGATGTAAAGATGCTGCCCATCGGCTCCACGGCCCTCGACTTCGCCTTCTCCATCCACACCGCCGTGGGCTCCCGGTGCATCGGCGCCAAGGTCAACCACAAACTCGTACCCATCGGCCATAAGCTCCGCAGTGGCGATCAGATCGAGATCATCACCTCCAATAAACAGAAGCCTAACGAGGACTGGCTCGCCCTGGTCGTCACCGCCAAGGCCAAATCGCGCATCAAGGACGCCCTCAAGGAAGAAAAGCGACGCATTGCGGATGAAGGGAAATATATCCTCCAGCGCCGGCTCGAATCCCTGGGCGCCGGCTATCATCAGCAAAACATCGAAGAAGTCACCAATTTCTACAAGCAGTCTTCCGCCCTCGACCTCTTCTATCAGATTGCGGTCAAGGCCATCGACCTCAGGGAATTGAAAGACTTCAAGGTACACGGCGACCGGCTCGAAGCACCAAAACCCATAAAAACAGAACCCGAACCCCGGCCCGAGTCCGAAGCCGCCCGTCCGCAACCCCGAAAGGATACAGAACTCATCATCTTCGGCGAAAGCGGCGATAAGGTCATGTACCACCTCGCCAACTGCTGCAAGCCCATCCCCGGCGACAATGTATTCGGCTTCGTATCCACCGGCAAGGGACTTGTCATCCACCGCACCAATTGCCCCAATGCCGCCCGGCTCATGGCGAACTTCGGGCATCGCGTGGTCAAGACCAAATGGGCCAAGAACAAGGAGATATCCTTCCTCACCGGCCTGCGCATTACCGGCATCGACGATGTAGGCGTCATCCACAAGATCACCAACCTCATCAGCGGAGAACTGCGCATCAACATCAACGCCATCACCGTCGAAGCCCAGGACGGCATCTTCCACGGAAATATCAGACTCTATGTGCACGACAAGGAAGAGCTCGACAATCTTGTGCTCCGCCTCAAATCCCTCCCCGGCATCCATGCCGTGGAACGTTACGACACCGATCCCGCCCTGCAGGAGAGCTATTAAATTTCACCCATAAGCGTCATTCGATTACTTTTGTGCCGCCTTTGGCAAAAACACATACAGGATGATCGACGTACTGCTGGGACTTCAATGGGGTGACGAGGGAAAAGGGAAGATCGTAGACTTCTTCGCACCCGATTACGATATCATCGCCCGTTTCCAGGGCGGCCCCAATGCCGGCCACACACTGTACGTGGAAGGGCAGAAAGTGGTGCTGCACCAGATCCCCTCGGGCATCTTCCACCCGCACACCGACAACCTCATCGGCAGCGGCGTCGTCCTCGATCCCGTCACCCTGCTGCGCGAATTCCAGAAAGTGGAGGCGATGGGTGTCGATCCCCGCAAAAACCTCTGCATTTCTGAAAGAACACATCTGATCCTGCCCACCCACCGGGCGCTCGATAAGGCCTCGGAACTATCCAAGGGAGAAGAAAAGATCGGATCGACCCTCAAGGGGATCGGCCCGGCCTATATGGATAAGACCGGCCGCAACGGACTCCGCGTGGGCGATATCCTGGACAGGAACTTTACCACACAGTACATCCGACTCCGGCTTAAACATCAGAAGATTCTCGACTCCTTCGGTTTCCGGGAAGACATCACCGCCTGGGAGGAGGAATTCTTTGAAGCGATCGAACTGCTCCGTCAGCTCAGGATCGTCAACGGAGAATATCATATCAACGAACAACTGCGCGCCGGGAAGAAGGTCCTGGCAGAAGGAGCCCAGGGCAGCATGCTCGATGTCGATTTCGGTACCTTCCCCTTCGTTACATCTTCCAACACCATCTCCGCCGGCGTCTGCTCCGGACTGGGCGTCGCGCCTCAGAAGATCCGCGAAGTCATCGGCGTCACCAAGGCCTACTGCACCCGCGTAGGCAGTGGCCCCTTCCCGACAGAACTTCATGACGACACCGGCGAACTGCTGCGCAAGACAGGCAACGAATTCGGAGCCACCACCGGTCGCCCACGCCGTTGCGGATGGATCGATCTGGTCGCCCTCGACTTCGCCTGCATGATCAACGGCGTCACACAAATCGTGATGACAAAATCAGACGTACTCGACGCATTCCCAGTGCTCAACGTATGCGAAGCTTACAGGATTGACGGACGCGAGGTCAACCGCGTGCCCTATCAGATGCAGAAGACGGAGATCGATCCCTTGTATACACCCTTCGAAGGATGGATGACAGACATCACCCGGATCAATACCTATGAGGCCCTGCCGGAGCGCATGAAGACGTACATTGCACATATCAACGCCAGGCTCGGCGTACCGGTCAGATACATTTCCAACGGCCCGGGCCGCAACCAGATCATTGATGTCCAAAAGGGCTGAATCTGTTGATTTTACTGAGGAAAAAAAATTTGGAGATTTAAAATTCTCGCTGAAATTTTACGCTTAGAACCGCTGAATTGTATGGCCAAAGCTGAAAAACCAAAGAAGACGCCGGCGAAGAAATCCGCCGCTCCCGCTGCGAAATCCTCCAAGCCGAAAGCGCCTGCCAAATCCGCCAAAAAGGATGAGGAAGAGGATGACGAGCTGCTCGATGACGAGAAGCCCTCCAAGAGCGGCGTGGCCAAGCCCACGGCGTCTTCCAGGAAGAAGGCATCCGCTGACGACGATGACGAAGAAGCGGAAGACATCGTAGACGATTGGGAGAAACCTGAAGAAGAGGATAACTGGGATCCGGATTTCGACGAATTCGACGTGCCCAAATCAAAGGCCCGGAAGACTACCGGCGGCAAGAAGGCTGCGGATGACGACGATTTCTCCATCGACGACGAGTTCAAGGATATGGGACTCTTCGATGACAACGGAGGTTTCGATGACGACGACGACGTCTTCTGACGGCTACTCAAAAATATCACGACAAAGAGGCTCCAGGGAGCCTCTTTGTCGTTTATGCGCTTTTGCATACCTTCCTCAAAACGTTTTCGCATGTCTCCTATCCTCGCTGAACTGATCGGCACCGCACTGGTCATCATCTTCGGTAACGGCGTCGTCGCCAACACCCTGCTCCATCGTTCCAAGGGCCTCAACGGAGGTTGGATCGTCATCACCCTCGGCTGGGGCATGGCCGTTTTCATCGGTGTCTACGCCTCCGCCGATGCCAGCGGCGCTCACCTCAATCCGGCTGTCACCCTCGCACTCGCCCAACTCGGCAGATTCGAATGGAGCCAGGTACCCGGTTATGTGGCCGCACAGTTTGCCGGAGCGTCCATAGGGCAGATCCTCGTCTGGATCACATACCGCCAGCACTTCGATGCAACGGAAGATACCGGACTCAAGCGCGCCTGCTTCTGTACAGAACCCGCCATCCGTCATCTGCCCTCCAACTTTGTCACCGAAACCATCGCCACTTTTGTATTCGTGCTCTCCATCCTCTTCATTCAGGGGCCGGATGCAGGCCTCGGCTCCCTCAAGGCCCTGCCGGTGGCCCTCCTGGTGCTCGCCATGGGACTCAGCCTGGGTGGCCCGACAGGATATGCCATCAACCCGATCCGCGACCTCGCCCCTCGCGTGATGCACGCCATCCTGCCGTTGAAGGGCAAGGGAGACTCAGACTGGGCATATGCATGGGTGCCCGTACTCGGACCCGCCCTGGGAGGCATCCTGGCCGCACTGGTCTATCCCCTGCTCTCCTGACCCCGATCCAAAACCGATCCGGAACCCGAAAAGTGGAAAAAACCCCGCTTTTCGGGTTTTTCATTCTCCAATTAGGCTTTTTTATCTCTTTTTACGTGCTTACCTTTGCGCCACGATTGAAAAAATCACCTCATATCTCATACTATGGCCAACAACGGTAAAATCAAACAGATCATCGGTGCGGTGGTGGACGTGCAATTCGACGGACAACTCCCCGAAATCTACAACGCACTCGAGCTGAAGAAGGAAAACGGCGAAAAGCTGGTCCTCGAAGTGCAACAGCACCTGGGTGAAGACAGCGTGCGCACCATCGCCATGGATGGTACCGAAGGCCTGGTCAGAGGCATGCAGGTGACAGATACCGGAAAGGCCATCGCCATGCCCACCGGCGAAGGCATCAACGGACGCCTCTTCAACGTGACCGGCGACCCGATCGACGGACTTCCCGCCGTATCCAAAGAAAATGGCCGCGCCATCCACGCCAAGCCGCCGTTGTTCGAAAACCTCAGCACCGCAACCGAAGTACTCTTCACCGGTATCAAGGTCATCGACCTGATCGAACCCTACGCCAAGGGCGGCAAGATCGGTCTCTTCGGTGGCGCAGGTGTAGGTAAGACCGTACTCATCCAGGAATTGATCAACAACATCGCCAAGGGATATGGCGGTCTCTCCGTATTCGCCGGCGTGGGTGAACGCACCCGCGAAGGAAATGACCTGCTGCGCGAAATGATCGAAGCAGGGATCATGAAGTATGGCGACGACTTCAAACACAGCATGGAAGAAGGCGGTTGGGACCTCGACAAGGTCGATATGGAAGGCCTGAAGGACTCCAAAGCCACCTTCGTTTTCGGCCAGATGAACGAACCCCCCGGAGCCCGCGCCCGTGTGGCCCTCAGCGGTCTGACCATCGCCGAATACTTCCGCGATGGCGACGGACAGGGCAAGGGAAAGGATATCCTCTTCTTCGTAGATAATATCTTCCGATTCACCCAGGCAGGTTCCGAAGTGTCAGCCCTCCTCGGTCGGATGCCCTCCGCCGTAGGTTACCAGCCAACCCTTGCCACCGAGATGGGTCTCATGCAGGAACGCATCACCTC
>CANHUK010000120.1 GCA_947463755.1 Chitinophagaceae bacterium | reverse complement strand
CCGTGCTGGTTACGCCCGACGGCCAAACCATGGAGGCAGAGGCTGCGCATGGAACCGTGACCCGCCACTATCGCGAATATCAGAAGGGCCGGCCGACCAGCACCAATCCGATCGCATCCATCTTCGCATGGACCCGCGGTCTGGCCTTCCGTGGAAAGCTTGATGGCAACCAGGCGCTGATCGATTTCGCGGACGCCCTCGAAGCTGTCTGCATCGAAACCGTGGAAAGCGGCAAGATGACCAAGGATCTGGCCGTTTGCATCCACGGCAACAAGGTCAGCCATGGTGAACACTATCTATACACAGAAGAATTCCTGGATGCCATCGACGAAAACCTGCGTAAGAAACTGGGATAATCATTTTTGTGCATGAGTAAATACAAAGGACGCTACTCAACATAGCGTCCTTTGCCACTTTTAAGATATTCGGACTGTTCTGATGAAAGAGAAGCTGGAACAACTCGCCCGCAGCCTCAAAGGTGAACTGCATGCCGACCGGAAAATGCGCATCCTGTATGCGACCGACGCGTCAGCATATCGGGAGATGCCCCTGGCCGTAGCCATTCCGCGCGATAAGGAGGATATCTGCAAGCTGATCGCATTCGCCCGTACAAATGGCACCTCGCTCATTCCACGGACTGCAGGTACTTCGCTGGCAGGTCAGGTGGTGGGCAACGGCATTGTGGTGGATGTTTCCCATCATTTCACCCGCATCCTGGAAGTGAATGCGGAAGAGAAATGGGTCAGGGTGGAACCCGGCGTCGTGCGGGATGAATTGAACCTTCACCTCAAACCTTACGGACTTTTTTTCGGTCCTGAGACCTCGACGGCCAACCGTGCGATGATCGGTGGGATGGTCGGCAATAATTCCTGCGGTTCCAATTCGGTCGTGTACCGCAGCACCCGAGAACACCTGCTCCAAGCAAAGGCCTTGTTGAGTGATGGTTCTGAAGTGGAGTTCAGATCGCTCAGTCCGGATGATTTCCATGCGAAATGTGAACAGGATGACCTGGAAGGTCAGATCTACCGGTCCATTCGCAGCATGCTCTCGGATTACGGCAATCAGGTCGAGATCCGGAAAGAGTTTCCGAAGAAATCGGTGGAGCGACGAAACACAGGATATGCGATCGACCTCCTCCTGGACACCGCCCCGTTCACCGCCGGAGAACCCGATTTCAATTTCTGCAAGTTGATCGCGGGGTCTGAAGGCACCCTGGCCTTCCTCACCGAGATCAAACTCAACCTGGTGGACCTGCCGCCCAGGGAAACGGGGCTATTGTGTGTCCATTTCAACAGTGTGGATGAATCGCTCAGGGCAAACCTGATCGCCCTGAAACACGGCCCGACGGCCAGCGAACTGATCGACCACTACGTGCTGGAATGTACAAAAGATAATGCCGAGCAGCGCAAGAACAGGTTCTTCGTGCAGGGAGACCCCGGGGCGATCCTTGTGATAGAATTCAAGAAGGATACCCGCGAGGAGATCACAGCGATCGCAGCGGTTGTGGAAGCAGAGATGCGGGCAGCAAGCTTAGGCTATCACTTTCCGCTGCTGTTCGGCGAGGATACTCAGAAGATCTGGAAACTCAGAAAGGCCGGACTTGGTCTGTTGAGTAATCTGCCCGGCGACGAAAAAGCCGTGGCAGTGATCGAGGATACTGCCGTGGATGTGAACGATCTGCCCGACTTCATCCGGGACTTCAACGTGATCCTGAAGAAACACGGACTCTACAGTGTGCACTACGCCCATGCCGGGTCGGGTGAGATACACCTGCGACCCATCATCAACCTGAAAACGACAGATGGCCACCGGCTTTTCCGCATCATCGCCGAGGAGATCGCCACCCTGGTCAAGCATTACGGAGGATCACTCAGCGGCGAGCATGGGGACGGCAGGCTGAGGGGCGAGTTCATCCGACAAATGATCGGCGACAGGAACTATGCACTCCTGTGCGAACTCAAGGAGAACTGGGACCCACAGCACATCTTCAATCCCGGCAAGATCGTGGACACTCCGCCGATGGACAGCTACCTGCGGTATGATGCCGGACAGCAGACGCCGACTTTCGATACGATCTTTCGCTTTCACAACCAGGACATCCTGCAGCATGCAGAACAGTGCAACGGATCCGGAGACTGCAGAAAATCTCATCTATCCGGTGGCACCATGTGTCCCTCATACATGGCCACCCGCAACGAACAGGATACCACCCGGGCCCGGGCCAATATCCTCAGAGAATTTCTGACCCGTTCGGATAAAACGAATCGTTACGACAATCGCGAGATCTACGAGGTGATGGACCTTTGCCTGAGCTGCAAGGCCTGTAAGAGTGAATGCCCGTCGAACGTGGATGTCGCCAAACTGAAGGCCGAATTTCTGCAGCATTACTATGATGCCAACGGGGCCCCGATGCGGGCGCATCTTATTGCGCGGTTCACTCAACTATCGAGGCTGGGGCTCATCGCACCCGCTCTGTATAATTTTGTGATGTCCTCTCCATCCGTGAGTCGACTCGTCAAGCGGATCGCAGGTTTTGCGCCGGATCGTTCGTTGCCGCTTTTACATGGCTATTCGCTCAGATCATGGCATCTGCGACACCGGAAAAAATCGGGAAACAGAAAAGCCCTTACGAATGGTAAGGTCTATCTGTTTTGTGATGAATTCACTAATTATAATGATACGCATATCGGCGAGAAGGCCGTCATGTTGCTGGAACGTCTGGGATACGAGGTACTGATCCCTGCACATGAAGAAAGCGGACGTACCTGGCTTTCGAAGGGATTCGTCAGAAAGGCCAAGGATATCGCTAATCGAAATATTGAATTGCTATCGCCGATCATTACAGACGAGACGCCCCTGATCGGTATCGAGCCTTCCGCCATCCTCACCATTCGGGACGAATATCCGGATCTGGCGTCAGACGAACGACTGCCGGATGCCCAAAAGCTGGCGCGTCAGGCCTTGATGTTCGATGAATTCTTCATGCAGGAAGTGGCGGCGGGCCGGATCCGCTCGGATCAATTCTCTGCAGACCAGCGGGAAATACTTTTCCATGGACACTGCCAGCAGAAATCGGTGGGAGACCCCGGCGCCACGGTGAAGATGCTTTCGTTCCCGACGGGTCACAACGTGCGGACGATCCCTTCCGGCTGCTGCGGCATGGCGGGCTCTTTCGGCTATGAATCTGAACACTATGACATTTCTCAGCGCATAGGAGGACTTGTGCTGTTCCCTACGGTCAACAATGCATCGGCGCAGACGATCGTAGCAGCCCCCGGCACGAGTTGCCGCCACCAGATCAAGGACGGAACGGGTCGGATGTCCAGCCATCCTGTAGAAATAATGTGGGAGTCATCGTTGCCCTGAATGCATTAAATGTGCAGCCGGACACGTGCGTTCCGCTGATGTATCAACGGAGCTGCAGCGTACCCCAGGATTGCCAACTGAAGACGAATGCCCGTACATGATGATGTACCAACGAGTTGTGCTACCGGATGTAACTTCGGGCATGCCTTCAGGAGACGTTATCCGTCTGGAATCCTATCGCGACCGGGGAACCGGCAGATCGGTCAGCATGGACTCATACCAACACCAACCAGCCTTCGAGTCATTTGCGCACCCGGGCACACGCATCTATGAACGAAGTTGTGATGTAGACGGACAGGCGACCATCAGGATACTGCATTTCCAGCCACGGGAGGTGACGGGGAATATGCCGATCGTACTGGTACCCGGTCTCAGCAGTGTCATCGAAAGTTTCAGGGGACTATTACAGGAGATCACCCGCTCGCATGTGGTCATTTATGTAGAGACGAGGGAAAAGCCATCTTCCGTGATCACTGTAGGCTGCGGGTTTGACATGAGGTCGATCGGAAGGGACGTTGAAGCGGCCGTTTCGATGTGTTGTCTGGAAGACCGCGGATACCTCCTCGCCGGCTATTCGCTGGGGGCAGCCGCCATCATGGAGGCATACGGGCGACTGAGTGTAAAACCGAGCCAGGTTGTGCTGGCGGAGCCAGTCCCTCAATTTCGCATCCCTGTGTGGAGCCTTCCCCTGGCCCGCTGGGCGCCAAACATATTTCCCGCACTAAAACCCTTCGCCAAATGGTACATGCGTAATTTCATGATCGACACCCGCCGGGATCCGGAAGTGATGAAGATCGTGGAACGGGCGCTGGACAATGCCGATCCATTCAAACTGGGGCAGACGCTGCGATCCGTTCACCGGTATCAGGCCTGGGACAAGCTTGAAGCACTGGATAGCCCCACCCTGATCGTGGCCACATCCTCGGATACACTCCACAACCACAAAGACATCACGAGGATGAAAACCCTGATCAGCGCAGGCACCTTACTGGACATGAAAGACAACCAGCGTACCCACAGCCACGAAATGGCGGTCCTGCTGAGGAGTATCTCCTAATGTTTTCTTCTGCGGCCACCGCTCAAAAAAAATAATTCCCGTCCACACAATATGTTTCTTACAATATCGTTTCCTCCTATTGACATATTGAATAGACACTACTACTTTTGAACAAAGCCCACCCTATGTTCAATGGTAAGAAGGTCATTGTAATCATTCCAGCCTACAATACAGCCCGGACCGTAGCCAAGGAATTCCACCTCATTCCCCGGGATATCGTCGATGACATCGTATTCATGGACAATGCGAGTACGGATGAAACACTCATCATCGCAGAATCTCTCGGTATCGAGCATATCATCCGCCAGCCTTACAACACCGGATATGGCGGAAATGCCAAAGCCGGATTCAAAAAAGCCCTGGAACTGGGTGCGGACATCGTTATTGTACTGCATTCAGATTATCAATACACACCTCTGCTGATCCCATCGATGGTAGGTCTCATTGCCAATGGTGTGTATCCGGTGGTATTGGGAAGCCGCATGCTGGGTAAAGGAACCTTGAAAGGGGGCATGCCCCGATACAAATTCGTGTTCAACCGCCTCCTAACGTCCATTCAGAATCTGCTGATGAACGAGCGGCTGTCGGAATATCATACGGGATACCGCGCCATCAGCCGGGAAGTGCTGTTGACGATCAACTGGGAGAACAATAGCAACGATTGGGTGTTCGACAACCAGGAAATCGCCCAGATCCTGTGGCACGGATTCGAGATCGGGGAGGTTACCTGTCCGACCAAGTATTTCGACGAAGCCAGCAGTATCACCTTCCGTAAGAGTCTATTGTATGGACTGGGCTGTCTGAACATGGCGCTGGAATACAGACTCTGCAAATGGGGATTCAAGCGTAGCAGCATCTTCAGTAAACCGGATGCCGGAAGATATGACGCCCCGGCCATTCAACTCAAAGAGGAAAAGCAGGTCCGAGAACTGAGCCCGGCCTGATCTCGTAAACAAACGGACTCTGACGGCCTGCCCATGATCCATGGTGCGGGTCGTTCTATTTTTGGGTATCTTTGCGGCCTCATAATTCAGTCCGGATATGTTCAACGGCAAAAAGGTCATCGTCGTGCTTCCAGCCTACAATGCGGAAAAGACCCTGGAGCAAACCTACCGGGAGATTCCATTCGATCTGGTGGATGATGTCGTGCTCGTGGATGACGCCAGCCGGGACAATACCGTAGGCCTGGCAAAATCGCTGGGTATACGACATGCGATCCGTCACGCACAGAACAAGGGATATGGAGGGAATCAGAAGACCTGTTACCGCAAAGCCCTGGAATTGGGTGCGGACATCGTAGTGATGCTGCATCCGGACTACCAATATACCCCCAAACTGCTGCCGGCGATGATCAGCGTGATCGGCAATGATGTGTATCCTGTCGTTTTCGGAAGCAGGATCCTGGGCAATGGTGCATTGCAGGGGGGCATGCCAATGTATAAGTATGTCGCCAACCGGCTGCTGACTCTGATCCAAAATATCCTGCTCGGCGAAAAGCTGTCGGAATATCACACCGGCTACCGGGCCTTCAACCGT
>CANHUK010000119.1 GCA_947463755.1 Chitinophagaceae bacterium | reverse complement strand
GAGATGACCGACCTGTTCCGTATGCCGGCTTGCTGACTCACGGCCCCTGGCAGAACCGGTGTGGCTGGTCTGGCCTGCCGCGGATTGGCCTGCATCTGAGCACTCGTGAGCCCCCCCGGAGTCCGATAATCCAGATCACTCAGCAAGAGCAGCGTTTTCAGATGATCGCGACTCCCAAGCCGGTGAGTGGCGCTCCATTGAAAAACATCCCTCCGCATCCGGCTGTTATCACGGTACCCATCAGACTGGTAATGTCCCTGACTGACCTGTATCGACCTTTTTCCGGAAGATGCCTGAAAACGCGCATGTTGAGCAAACAGACCATAAGAACCGGCAGAAAGGCCAAGCCGAAGCCCGTTGGAGGGTGACACATCTGACCGATCCGTTAGGGTTCCGGGCTGGGTAGACAGGAGTACTACCCCACCCGTACCCGTTCCATAGGTGCTGCCGGATGGGCCGCGCAGCACCTCAACCGAAGAAAGTGCATTCAGATCCAGCAAATTGAGATAGCTGTTGCCACCTGCATCCGTGAGGATGAAATCATCGAGGTAAAGTTTGACATTCCGCACACCAAAGGGAGATCGGAGCAGGCTTCCCCTTATGGACAGCCGGTAGCTGCCCGGGGAGCGCTCCTCCATGCGAACTCCCGGAATGTTGTTGACCGCAGGCAACAGGGAGGTACCCTGATAGCGTTGAAGATCCGCTTCCCGGAGCGTGGAAACAGAGGCCGGGGTCTGAAGCCGGGTGGACATCGTACCGAATCCCTGTACCCTGACCAAACCCAGCTGAGGAATGGTATCGAAAACCGGCTGCGCCGTAAGACCCGTCAGGATGGAGAACAGACTGAAAAGCGATGTTAGAATCCGCATGATATCCCGGTTATGAAAAAGGCAGCCTGTGGCTGCCTTTTTCGATGAGTTTATATGATCACTTTTTCATGTACATCACTTCCTTCACCAACCTGACCGTTCTCGGTACATCGGGAAGGTATCCCGCCACTAGATTGGGGGCATAGTGCATGGGGGCATCGGCAGATGTGATCCGACGTATCGGGGCATCGAGAAAATCGAATCCTTCTTTCTGGATGCGATAGGTGATCTCAGAAGATACCGAAGCGAAAGGCCACTGTTCTTCTACGATGACCAGGCGATTGGTTTTCTTGACACTCTCCAGGATGGTCATCCAATCGAGCGGGCGAATGGTCCGGAGATCGATCACTTCAGCGCTGATGCCTTCCTTTTCCAGTTCCTGGGCGGCCCCGAGGGCAACCTTCATCATCTTGTTGAAGGATACAATGGTTACGTCGCGTCCGGGACGTTTGATATCAGCCTTCCCGATGGGGATGAGATATTCTTCTTCGGGCACTTCACCTTTCTCGCCATACATGACCTCGCTTTCCATGAAAATAACGGGATCATCGTCGCGGATCGCACTTTTGAGTAGTCCTTTGGCGTCGTATGGGTTTGATACGGAGATCACCTTCAGGCCGGGGATGTTGGCATACAGGCTCTCGAAGGCTGTGGAGTGCTGTGCACCAAGTTGTCCCGCAGAACCATTGGGTCCGCGAAACACGATGGGACAACCCACCTGTCCTCCGCTCATGGCCAGCATTTTGGAAGCGGTGTTGAGTATCTGGTCCAGCGGCAGTACGGCAAAGTTCCAGGTCATGAACTCCACGATGGGCCTGAGTCCGTTCTGTGCAGCACCCACGGCAACGGCAGTGAAGCCGAGCTCCGCGATCGGTGTGTCGATGACGCGCTTGGGACCGAATTCATCAAGCATGCCCTGGCTGACCTTGTAGGCGCCGTTATATTCTGCTACCTCCTCTCCCATGAGGAATACGCGCTCGTCTCGCCGCATCTCTTCCTGCATGGCCTCCCTGAGGGCTTCGCGGAATGCAATCTGTCTGGTTGCCATCAATACGATTTTTGTGTCGCAAAATTATCTTTCAACCGCCACTTCAGCAAATGTTGTTTGATGAAAAACTGCGAGAGGCCATGCCAATTCAGCGATCAGAGGCTTTCCACCACAATGGCAGATGCACCACCGCCTCCGTTGCAGATCCCGGCGGCACCATACCTGCCCCCGCAGGACCTGAGGGCATGCACGAGCGTCACGATGATGCGGGCACCACTACATCCGAGCGGATGTCCGAGGGAAACGGCCCCTCCGTTGACATTCAACGTTTGCATGTCCAGGCCAAGCCTGCGGGCATTCTCGAGGGCAACCACAGAAAACGCCTCGTTGATCTCCCACCTGGAGATCTCTTCCACGGTAAGGCCCGCCTTGTCCAGCGCCATCGGCAATGCCAGAGAAGGACTGGTGGTGAACCATTCCGGAGCCTGTTCCGCATCCGCATAAGACAGAATGCGGGCCAGGGGTTTCAGTCCCATGCTGCGAACCATTTCGCCTGAAGCGAGCATCAATGCGGCCGCACCATCGTTCATGGTACTGGCGTTGGCCGCAGTGATGGTACCATCTTTCCTGAATACCGGATTCAAAGAGGGCATCTTGTAGAATTTCACATTCCAGGGTTCCTCGTCCTTTTCGAAGATCAGCGCCTCTCCCCTGGACTGCGGTACCGGTACCGGCACCACTTCCTGACTGAACAGCCCCGCATTCCATGCATCCTGACTCCGATGATAACTCTCGGTGGCATAGGCATCCTGGTCCTCCCGGGATATTCCACAGGAGGATGCACACAACTCGGCCGCCATGCCCATGGCCTGTCCATCGTATGCATCTGATAGTCCATCGCGAGCAAGACCATCCGTAAAGGTGACATCTCCGTACTTGTTCCCCCAGCGCATTTTTTCCGCGTAGTATGGAACACGGCTCATACTTTCCATCCCACCGGCCACGACCACGCCTGCGTCGCCGAGCATGATCGACTGTGCCCCCATTGACACGGATTTCATACCGCTCGAGCAAACCTTGTTTATGGTCGTACATCTGACATGGTCCGGCAGATCTGCATAACGAGCCACCTGTCTGGCCGGCGCCTGACCCAATCCCGCCTGCAGGACACAACCCATGATCAGCTCATCAACCCGTCTGTCGGCCACTCCAGACCTTTCAACCGCGGCCCTCACTGCCACCGCGCCAAGCATGGTCGCAGGCACTTCCTTCAACGCTCCCCCAAAAGAACCGATGGGAGTCCTCACCGCTGAAACGATGTATACTTCATTCATTTTACCTGTATAAATATGATCGGAAAAATTGTCAGAACGAATGTACGAACATACTTCATTGGCGTTACATTTTGAACCGGAGAGACAACACAACAAAGGCCACCGACTTCCCTGGATGTATTTTGACAGTCTGTGATTGTTTCATCCGGGATTATGATTTAAGTCTCTATCTTTACAAAAAATTTGTCATGACGCTCTTCGTTGCCGGTCTGCCCTACGATCTCGATGATGCCGAACTGAACGAGATATTCGAAAAATTCGGCCCTGTGAAGTCAGCCAAAGTGGTGATGGATCGGGAAACCGGAAAGAGCAAAGGCTTCGGCTTTGTAGAGATGGTCGAGGATTCCGATGGCCGTGATGCGATCGAACACCTGAATGAGATCTCTCTCGGCAAGAAGCCCCTGGTGGTCAAGCAAGCTGAAGATCGCGGCAGCGGTGGCGGCGGCGGTTATAACCGTGGCGGCGGCGGTGGTGGATTCAACCGGGGTGGATCTGGCGGCGGTGGATACCGCGGAGGTAACGGCGGCAGCAATAGCGGCGGAGGTTATGGTGGAGGAGACCGGAGGAGGTACTGAATGTTACATAATATCCAACTAATAAGACAGGCGGCCCCATCGGGTCGCCTGTTTGATTATATTATGCACAGATCTGCAGAACGATCTGACTGCCTGCAAACTATTGCGTAATGATTAGTTCGAAGAATTTTTCATCCACATCACGATCCACATCTAACCGCATTTACGGAAATTGACCATGATGTCCGCCTCACTAAAGATGTTGTCAGTCAATCATGTTTACGCAAAGACACCCACATTCCAGGCGCGCGCGACGCGCAAACACTCCGCATTTACCGGCCAACAATAAAAAGAGTCCGACGGCCGCTCGATTCATGGCGGTCATCGGACTCATCTTTGGATTGTCTTTCGGATGGTTCACCGGCGGTCAACATTGGCATTGGAGCCTGGCCGGCGGATTGTCAGGTTTGATGTTAGGCTACCTCTTCGGCAAGGCCATCGATCGTTCAATGAAAGGCTGACATGCACGCATAGGGTTACCATCTTTCCATATCAGAATCCGTCCAACTTTTCGGGATCTGGATCATGGACGGACGGTTTTCCGGGGCGGGTGTGGAAGTCTTGTCGATACTTCGTTCCGGAGTCCTTTCAGGACGGGGTCTGTCGTTGCCGGCCTGCCGCTGAGGAGGCTGAGGTGTACGTTGGGGCTGAGGTTTCTGATCCGGTCTGCGAGGCGGTTGAGCCGGACGGCTTGCAGCGCCATGACCACCGGAAGAATGGTTGGCTACGACGGCAAGCTTGCGTTCGGGTTTCGACTGCACAGCAGGACGATCTTGCCGACGTGTCTGTTGCTGCTGAGACGCCTGAGGACGGCGTGGCTCGGCATGCTGCCGGCGCTCCGGCCTGGATACGGATGTATTCGACTCGCTTTCCTTTGGCCCTGTCATGCCGGCATAAGGATGCGTTTCAACGACCGGGATCTTTTTCCCGATCAGTTTCTGTATGTCTCGCAGGAACTCTCTTTCCTCCGCATCACAGAAGGATAAAGCCAGTCCGCTGGCGCCCGCCCGGCCCGTACGACCGATCCGATGCACGTAGGTCTCAGGTACATTCGGGAGATCGAAGTTGGCCACATGACCCAGTTCATCGATATCGATGCCCCTGGCTGCGATATCGGTCGCCACCAGCACCCTTGTCTTCCGGATCTTGAAGTTCTGCAATGCCAGCTGACGTGCGTTCTGTGATTTGTTGCCGTGGATGGCCTCCGCCGAAATACCGGCCTTCTGCAGATCCTTGACAATTTTGTTCGCTCCGTGTTTCGTCCTGGAAAATACGAGCAGCGACTTGATATCGTTGTCAGCCAGGATGTGGACGAGGAGCGGGGTCTTGAATCTTTTCTCCACGAAATAGAGTGACTGGCCAACCGTCTCGGCAGTGGATGACACAGGTGTCACTTCTACCCGCACCGGGTCTTTCAGCAAGACATCCGCAAGTGACTGGATCTCCGCGGGCATGGTGGCAGAAAAGAAAAGGGTTTGCCGGCGCTGTGGCAGATGGGCAATGATCCGCTTGACATCATGGACAAAACCCATGTCCAGCATACGGTCAGCTTCGTCGAGTACAAAGAAGCGTATATCCCGCAGGCTAACATGTCCCTGCTGCATCAGATCGAGCAAACGCCCGGGGGTGGCCACCAGGATGTCAACACCCTGATGCAGGGATTGTACCTGCGGTACCTGAGAGACGCCACCAAAGATCACGAGGCTTTTCAATTTCAAATGCTTGCCGTAGGCCCTGATACTTTCACCGATCTGGATGGCCAGTTCTCTGGTTGGGGTCAGGATCAGGGTCCGGATCGGCCGCTGACCGTGACCGGTCGGAGGATGGGCGTCCATCAACTGGAGAATGGGAACAGTGAAGGCTGCGGTCTTTCCGGTGCCTGTCTGTGCGCATCCCAGGAGGTCTCTTTGTTGCAGCACCACCGGAATGGCCTGCTGCTGGATGGGCGTGGGAGTTTCGTAACCTTCGTCCGCCAGGGCACGAAGGATTGGCTCAATGAGCGGTAATTCCTTAAATAACACAATGTAGATTTAGATGATTAATCGGTAAGGCTGCCACACGAAGTCATGGGCACGTTACCGGCCTTACGTTACATCTGCACAGGAAGTTGAACGGAGAAGGGGACAAAATCAGTGAAGCGTATAACTTATGGAATCACAAAAGTACGTAGAAAGGTTCGTTTCACCAAACCCATCCGACTCAACGCGCCTTATAGAGGATAG
>CANHUK010000118.1 GCA_947463755.1 Chitinophagaceae bacterium | reverse complement strand
CGTCGAATCCGGCATGCTCGGATGGCCGCTCACCGTCACCATCAGCAAGGCCACCGGTTTCGACTGGAAATTCTACTGGGTCGGAAAGACCGATCTCACCCCGCAGCCCATACCGGATGTCCTGGACTACGACCGCTGGCTGGGCCCTGCCCCTTTCAAACCCTACCACCCCCACCGTGTGCACATCAATTTCCGCGGTTACTGGGATTATGATGGCGGCGGACTGGGAGACATGGGTCAGCACTACATGGATCCCGTTCAGTACTTCCTCGGTAAGGATAATACCAGTCCTGTTTCTGTGGAGGTCGACGCCGAACAACAGCACCCCGATGCCTGCCGTACCTTCCGACGCATCACCTATACCTATGCCGACGGCTGCAAGATCATCCTCGATGGAGAAGGGAAGGAAGAAAACGTCCCCTACATCGAAGGCCCCAAGGGTAAGCTCTATCCCGGATTCCGGTCGGATATTCCAGATATGGAGCGAAAACTCTCCGAGTTCCCTGATCCGAAGCCGCAGATCACCGACTTCCTGCAATCCGTGCGGGAAAGAAAACCCTTCGCCTTGAACGAATCCAATGGCCATCGTTCCTGCACGCTGATCAACATCGGCAAGATCGCCCTGCAACTGGGCCGCTCGCTGCGTTTCGATCCCGATGCCCAGCGATTCATCGATGACGACGAGGCCAACCGCCTCATCGATCCACCCATGCGCGGCCCCTGGAAGATCTGAACCTGAACACATCAATCAACCTGAACATGCTTCGAAAAATCATATCCGGAATCTCCCTCTTCCTGATCCTGAGTGCACCCGCCCTCAGGGCGCAGGTGTCCGAAACCCTGAAGGCTTTTCCCTACCAGAAAGCCGCTGATGCCGCCCCACAGCTCGCTGCCATGAGCAACTGGACAGCTTCAGACTGGAAAGAACTCCTGCGTCTGTTGGATATCGACTCCCTCAAACTCAGTCCCGCTTACGCGCTGGATGCCTATGTGAACAATGTGGCAAAGGACGCCGATCAACGCAGCGCTGCCGCCAAAACGCTCTCCAAAGGACTGCCAGGACTGAATAGTTTCTTCGCCCGAAACCTGGTCATACAATGCCTCGGCAGACTGGGTGATGATGCGGCCGTGCCGGCACTCACAAAAGTGTTGCGCTCCGATCGACATGTCGGCGATGCTGCCCGCGCCCTGGCGGCCATTGGCAGCGACAAGGCCCTGAAAGCACTCGAAAAGGCAGCACCCGGTATCTCCGGTCCGGCCAAGTCGGAAGTGGATGCCGCCCTCGCACATATCCGTAAGTCCGTTGCTAAGAACACCCCTTCTTTTGCACTGTCGAAACAAGAGCGCAAGGCCGGTTTCGAGGTGCTTTTTGACGGCCGCAATCTTGACCGCTGGACCGGTAATAAGTCTGGCTACCTGCTGCAGGACGGCGCCATCGTCGTCAATCCGGGGGGAGGTAGTGGCGGCAATCTTTATACCGCTGACCAATACGGGAATTTCGAATTCCGCTTCGAATTCCAGCTCACCCCGGGTGCCAACAACGGCCTGGGCATCCGCACCCCGTTGAAGGGCGATGCCGCCTATGTTGGCATGGAGCTGCAGATCCTCGATAACGATGCGGAAAAGTACAAGACCCTGCAAACCTATCAGTACCATGGCTCTGTCTATGGTGTCGCAGCGGCTAAAAGAGGCTTCCTGAAGCCCACCGGAGAATGGAACCGCCAGACCGTCATCGCCAACGGCGACCGGATCAAGGTCATCCTGAATGACGAAGTCATCCTGGATGTTGATGTCCGGGAGATCTCAAAGAATGGTACGGCCGATAAACGCCCTCATCCCGGTCTGCTCAACGCCCGCGGTCATATTGGCTTCCTGGGTCACGGAGATGTGGTGAAGTTCCGGAACATCCGGATCCTCAAGATGGATTAACAAAGCTGCCTTATGTTGAGGGTGGAGCGGTTATGGATTCTTTTTGTACGGATCTTATCCGTACATTTGTAGAAATACTCATGATGCCCCGACAGCGCAATTCCATGGTTCCTGAACCCATGGCCAGATTCGATACCCGTCTATCCCTCCAGCAAAAGAATTTGCTGGAGAGGGCTGCCGCTATCCAAGGCTACTAGTCTCTTTCCGAATTCGTCATTCGGGTCACCCACGAAAAGGCTCAGGAAATTGTGGACCGCCATGAATCCATCCTGGCCTCAGAATCCGACAGAGAAGTCTTTTTTCAAACCCTAACGGACCCACCGGCTCCCTATGATGCATTGAAAAAGGCCGCCAAAGCATTTATGGAAGAACGGGAAGCTAAATGATTTATGCCACCTGTTTACTGACTGATGACCATGACCGCTCATCATTCGATTGTGGAAAGCCGGCACTGGATATTTATTTGAAGAAACAGGCTGGTCAGGATATGAGATCAAAAGCGGCGGCATGCTTTGTACTTAGTGAAGATGGGCGCATCATTCAGGGGTTTCATACTTTAAGCAATGCGTCCATTTCCAGGGATCTGATACCTGAAATGTTTGCCAAAAAGTTACCTCGCTATAGTGATCTGCCAGTTACTTTATTAGGCCGATTGGCTGTAGATCTTTCCTGTCGCGGCCATGGTTACGGCAGACTACTGCTGATGGATGCACTGAAAAGGAGTTTGGATGCGTCCATATTCATAGGATCGGTTGCCGTTGTTGTGGATCCTATGGATGCCGAAGCTTCCGACTTTTACGCGAAATATGGGTTTATACTTCTACCCGACAGAGGCAGAATGTTTTTACCGATGAAAACCGTGTCACTCGCGTTTCAATAATGTTCTAAGTGAGTACCAACGATCGCAAAGCAAGAAGGCGCGAAGTGGATACACTTCGCGCCTTCTTGCTTTGCGGTAAAGCCTTTATTACCAGCCGATGCCGTAATCCTCTCCGTGATTGCTGGAGCCGCCCCACATCGTGCCATGCTTCCAGTCGAAATAAATGGCGTTGATCGGTCCGGAGGTGCGTTCTTCAAAGGTGAGTTTATAGCCTTTCCGAACCAGCTCCTTGCGCACCCAGGGGGGCGTATCTTCCTGAATGACCAGCCCGCCGGGCTTGGGCTTTCGGTCCTGTGAACCGAGTGACAGATAGTATTGATTGGTATTGACGTTCGCCGCCTCGCAGGCTTCCTGTACGTTCATCCCGAAATCGATCATATTGACCAGGAACTGGATCAGGTTTTGATCCTGGGTATCACCACCCTGGACGCCAAAGGAGATCAGCGGTTTGCCGTCTTTCATGGCCAGACCGGGGGTCAGGGTTACCCTGGGTCGCTTGCCGGGGGCTACGACATTGAAGGGATTCAAAGCCGGATCCAGTACAAAGCTCTGCATCCGCTGGCTCATGCCGACACCCGTCTTTCCCGCAATGCAGGCCGGCAGCCATCCGCCGCTGGGTACGACGGACACCACCCAGCCCTCCTTGTCGGCAGCCTCTACCGAAGTGGTACCGAGGAAGGCTGTTTCCAGATAATCCTTGTTTACCGGAGCGGCGGAAGCGGTCCCGAAGCCTTTCAGCAGATCGAGGTAAGGATTGTTTTTTCCTTCGAAAGGGTAGGGGTCGCCCGGTTTCATGTTCGGCTCATTGGCCTCCATGTTCATCTGTTTTACCCGCTCCTTTGCATACTCCTTGGAGAGCAATCCCTTCATGGGTTCTTCCGGCGGGAAGTAAGGGTCGCCGTAATAGAAATCACGATCTGCGAAGGTCATGTTCAGCACCTGCGTCATGGTGTGGATATAGCTGGCCGAATTGTACCCCATCGACTTGAGATCGAACTGCTCCAGCATATTCAGGGCCTGTAGCATCATGGGGCCCTGTGTCCATTGCTGCAGTTTATAGACATCCACCCCCCGGTAGTTCGTGTGGAGCGGTTCTTCTTCCAGGACCTTCCATCCGGCGAGGTCTTCTTTGGTGATGAGGCCGCCTTGTTCGCGACTGCCACGTACAAATTCCTCGGCAATATCTCCCTTATAGAAACGGTCGAAAGCCGCCTGGATGGCTTCCTTGCGGGATCTTCCCTTTTTCAGCGCCTGCTGCTCGGCCTCCACCAACTTCTGAAGGGTGTTCAGCAGGTCCTGTTGAACAAAGATCTCACCGGCTTCCGGAGCCTCGCGTTTTTGACCCTCATGCGGCAGGAATACCTTCTTCGAATAAGGCCATTCCTTGATCCGGGCCTTCCCCCTTTCCATGCTGTTGGCCGTCTCCGCTTCGATCGGATAGCCTGCCGCCAGTTCCATGGCCGGTTTCAGGACCTGAGCCAGGCTCATGGTACCATAGTTCGAAAGCATGTGGCAAAGACCACCGGGGATGCCGGGTGTCACGGCGGCCAGGGGGCCATATTCCGGAGGATAACTATAACCTTTTCCCTTGAAAAACTCCGGCGTCGCACCCGTCGGGGCAACACCCAGGGCATTGATGGCGATCACCTTCTTGAGTTTTGGATGCCAGATCAGCGCCTGCGCCTCTCCACCCCAGCTCAGGACGTCCCACATCGTGCAGGTGGCGGCCATCATGGCGCAGGCTGCGTCCACGGCGTTTCCGCCCTGGGAGAAGATGGTGGCACCGGCCGTCGCCGCCAGCGGTTTACCGGTGATGGCGACCCAGTTCTTTCCATGGATGACGGGTTTCTGCGTCTTTTGAGCGAATACCGGGCTCGAAATTACCAGCAGAACAGAGAGTAGTCTTTTCATGTGGATGAGACTTTATTGATATTGACGAAGTAACGAAACTACTGCAGAACATAAAAAGAAAATGCCATCCGTCGAAGACGGATGGCATGGAAAGTTTAAACAGGATGCAATCACTTGCCTACCTGGCTGCGGATCACGTTCAGGGCGCCACCGGCCTTGAACCATTCGATCTGCTGCTCATTGTAGGTATGATTCACCACGATCTCGTCGCGACTGCCGTCGGCGTGGTTCAGCACCACGGTGAGCGGCTGGCCGGGGGCAAAACCAGACAGACCGGCGATGTCGATGCTGTCATCTTCCTGGATCTTATCGTAGTCGGCTTTGTCGGCAAAGGTGAGTGCCAGCATGCCCTGCTTCTTCAGGTTGGTCTCGTGAATGCGGGCGAAGCTGCGTACCAGGATCGCGCGGACACCCAGGTGACGCGGTTCCATGGCGGCGTGTTCGCGGCTGGAGCCTTCTCCGTAGTTCTCGTCACCGACGACGATGCTGCCGATGCCGGCGGCCTTGTAGGCACGCTGGGTGGCGGGTACAGGACCATATTCGCCGGTCAGTTGGTTCTTGACGGTGTCGGTCTTCTCGTTGAAGAAGTTGACCGCGCCGATCAGCATGTTGTGGGAGATATTGTCGAGGTGACCACGGAACTTCAGCCAGGGACCGGCCATGGAGATGTGGTCGGTCGTGCACTTACCCTTGGCCTTGATCAGCAGTTTCAGCCCCTTCAGATCGGTACCTTCCCAGGCAGAGAAGGCTTCCAGGAGCTGCAAACGCTTGGACTCCGGACTGACCACCACCTGGACACCACTGCCATCAGCGGCAGGTGCCTGGTAACCTGCATCTTCCACGGCAAATCCGCGGGGAGGCAGTTCATATCCTGTGGGTTCGTCAAGCTTTACTTCTTCACCGGAAGCATTGGTCAGCGTGTCGGTCAGCGGGTTGAAGGCGATGGTGCCTGCAATGGCCATGGCCGTCACGATCTCGGGGGAGGCAACAAAGGCATGGGTACCCGCGTAGCTGTCGTTGCGCTTGGCAAAGTTACGGTTGAAGGAAGTGATGATCGTGTTCTTGCGGTTAGGGTCGTCGATATGACGTGCCCACTGACCGATGCAGGGACCGCAGGCATTGGCGAGGACCACGCCACCCACTTCTTCGAACTGGGCGATGAAACCATCGCGCTCGATCGTGTAACGTACCTGTTCGCTGCCCGGCGTGATCGTGAACTCGGAGTTCGCTTTCAGCCCCTTGGCGACCGCGTCCTTGACGATCGAAGCTGAACGGCTGAT
>CANHUK010000117.1 GCA_947463755.1 Chitinophagaceae bacterium | reverse complement strand
GTGGGGTAACCCTCCAAGAGTTTGGAGCTCTCCAAGAGTTCGGGACTCTCCAAGAGTTTGGAGCTCTCCAAGAGTTCGGGACTCTCCAAGGGTTTCAATCCAAACAATGCAGACACCTTCCGATCGTTTCGACGCATTCGTCGATCTGAGGTGATGTGATGCATAGCGGAGGGGCGAACCTGATCTTGTCACCATGCGTGGGTTTGGCCAGGATGCCTTCTTCCATCAGCCGAATGCATAGTCTCCAGGCCGCTTCCGGATCCGGGTGATCCACCACCACCGCATTCAGCAATCCCTTGCCCCGCACCATTCGGATGTGAGGTGACCGAAGTCCTGCGATCCCTTCTCGAAACCGCTGCCCGAGTTCCTCTGCACGTTCGGCCATGTGTTCATCTTGCAACACTTCGAGTGCCGTGATCGCGATCGCACAGGCCAATGGGTTACCGCCATAGGTCGATCCGTGTTCACCGGGACCAATGGTCAGCATGATCTCGTCGTCTGCCAGTACTGCACTTACCGGCAGGAGTCCTCCGCTGAGCGCCTTGCCAAGGATCACGATGTCCGGACGTACATCCTCGTGATCGCAACACAGCATGCGGCCCGTCCGGCACAAACCTGTCTGGATCTCATCTGCCATGAACAATGCCCTCGCCTCCCGGCACATGTCCGCTGCCCGGCTCAGATATCCGTCATCCGGCACCACGACGCCTGCCTCGCCCTGTATCGGCTCCACCAGGAAGCCCGCCACATGCGGGTCTGCCAGTGCTGCGGAAAGGGCGCTCAGATCGTTGTAAGGAATGATGATGAAACCCGGCATGTAGGGTCCGAAACCGCCGTAAGAAGCAGGATCCGTACTGAAGGAGATCACTGAGCTGGTCCGGCCGTGAAAGTTTCCGCCACAAACGATGATCTTCGCCAGACCATCCGGGATACCTTTGACCTCATAACCCCAGCGGCGACAGAGTTTCAATGCCGTCTCGACCGCCTCCACGCCCGTATTCATGGGTAATACTTTGTCGTACCCGAACAAACGGGTGATGAACGACTCATAAAGTCCGAGCTTATCGCTGTGGAAGGCCCTGGATGTAAGGGTAAGCCGCTGCGCCTGATCGATCAAGGCGCCCACGATCCGGGGATGACAATGGCCCTGGTTGACGGCCGAGTAGCCGCTCAGGAAGTCGTAATACTTTCGCCCATCGACATCCCATACAAAGGCACCCTCGCCCCTGGACAAGACAACAGGCAACGGATGGTAATTATGGGCTCCATATCTGGATTCAAGATCTATGTAATGTTGTGTCCGCTCGGACACATGCACGATTTCTGTGGACATACGCAGTGGTTGACAGGGTGAAATGGCTTGAAAGGGAATCGGGGAACGGCAAGGGAGATGGGCGCTCCACTAATGATTCAGCAGATCGAGATTCCCGTTCAGGAAGGAGGCATCATATAGGCCTGTCACGTACATCTATACGAATATAGGAAAAATCAGATGACCGGAGTCAGACTTTCCTGACGATAAATGGTATGGTCCTCCGGAAATCTGATCTCCGGCAAACCATTTTGCGGAAAAATACCAAACACGGAAGAGCCGCTGCCGGTCATGGCAGCATAAATGGCCCCCGAATCGTAAAGTTTGTCACGTAAGGATTCGATGTCCGGAAAGGCCTTAAAGACCGTGCGTTCGAAGTCATTCACCAGCCGGCCGCGCCATTCGGAGATCTCCATCGTCACGATCTCCCGGATGGAAAGGTCAGGAATGGTCGGTTTGACACCAGCAAAGGCAACAGCCGTGCTCACGTGTATGCCGGGGTGCACCAACAGGAAGGAGAAACCGGAAAGGTCAAGCGTGATGGGTGTCATGTGCTCTCCTCGTCCAGTCGCGAAGCAGGGACTGTTCCGGATGAAAAAGGGACAGTCACTGCCCAGCCGCAGGGCGTAGGATTCCAGCGCCTGACCGGTTAGTCCAAGCCGAAACATATCATTCAGCATCCTGAGGGTAAATGAGCCGTCTGCAGATCCCCCGCCAAGTCCGGCACCCATCGGTATCGCTTTATACAAATGCAGGTCGATGCCCGGCATCGAAGGGAAATCAGCCTTCAGCATTCGCCAGGCCTTCACACAAATGTTAGATTCTATGGGGCCTTCGACGATCCTGCCCGACAGGTGCAGGTGTACATCAGCTGGTCCTGCCAGATCCTCTGATTGAGGGATGATCTCCAGGGCATCCCTGAGAGCGACAGGGTAAAACAGCGTTTCAAGGTCGTGGTAGCCGTCATCCCGCTTACGGACGATGTTCAGCCCCAGGTTGATCTTGGCGTTGGGGAAAGATATCATGGGAACTATTGGCCGTTGCGGCTCTTGATTTCATCCCGAATGGCAATGGCGCGCATGTAGTCCTCCTGTTCAAGCACTTCGTCGAGGAGCGTGTTCAGTTCCTCGAGCGACATATTGCGGAGGTCGTCCGGACGACGTTCAGCTGCGGGGGCTGTGGGCTCTGATTCCCTTGCCTTTGACTTCTTTTGACCGGAGTTGTCCAGCAGATGGCCTGCACTATCGAGGATGTTTTCGTAAGTATAGATGGGACAGCCGAATCTGACGGCGAGGGCCAGGGCATCCGATGTGCGGGAGTCGATCTCCACCGTGTCATTATCGTTGCTGCATAAAAGCCTTGAATAAAAGATCCCCTCGTTCAGATCGTTGATGATCACTTCATGCAGTTCCACATTGAAGGCGACCATGAAATTGCGCATGAGGTCATGCGTGAGGGGTCGACTCGGTTGCATTCTTTCCAGCGCAACGGCGATGGCCTGCGCCTCGAAGCCTCCGATCACGATCGGAAGACGACGCAAACCGTTTACCTCTCCAAGAACCACTGCGTAGGAGTGGGTCTGGGCGATGGAATGCGAGAGTGCAACAATCTCCAACTCTATCTTCTTCATAAGATGCGGCAAAGGTACAGATTTTTTTAGGAAGCGTATTCAGGTCGACCGGCTGCCATGCAAATCCTGTATCCCCCCAACAAACCCCGTGCAGCCACGCCGAATCGTCGCAGCATCCGCCTTATCCTTTCCTGAGCTTTCGCACCGCATCGATGACCCTGGGCATGACCTCAAAAGCGTCGCCTACGATGCCATAGTCTGCAGCCTTGAAGAATGGCGCCTCAGGATCCTTATTGACCACAACGATCACCTTGCTGCGGTTTACCCCCGCCAAATGCTGGATCGCACCAGAGATCCCAATGGCGAAATACAGGTTCGGTGCGATGGCCAGTCCCGTCTGCCCTACATGTTCATGATGAGGTCGCCAGTGTGCATCCGCCACCGCCCGACTGCAGGCTGTAGCTGCACCGATCAGGCCGGCCAGATCTTCGACCAGTCCCCAGTGCTCAGGTCCCTTCAGTCCGCGACCGCCACTCACAACAAGTTCTGCCTCACCGAGCGGCACCTGGCCTGTCACCTTTTTGGTCTCCCTTACAACGACGCGACCCGCACCAACAGATGTATGGTAGGGCCTGACTTCGGCGATTCCCTCACCCTCAAGTATGCCGAAACTATTCGGATTCACTGAAATGATACTGACCGGGGTTTGCACCAACACATCCATGAAGGCCTTGCCGGAAAAGACATTTCTGCGCACCACAAAGCCATTTTCGACATCCGGAAGTCGCGTTGCCCCGGAAACGTAACCCGCCTTCAGCCGTGCTGAGAGCCTGGGCGCGACTGCCCTGCCGGTCATGCTATGCGGAAAGATGATCACGGTCGATCCGCAGGCTGTGGCGATTTCTGCCATGATCGAAGTGTATCGTCGTGTATCGGCAGTATTCAATGATTCATCGGCACAATGATGCACCACCGAAACGCCGTGTATCCCTAATGATGATGGATCCTGGCTGACCGTTCCAAGCAATACCGCCTCGGCGGAAACACCCAGCCTGCCGGCCAGCGCCGAACCGTATGACAGGGCTTCACGGGATGATTTTCTGATCTCTCCGTTGGACTGCTCCGTAAATATGATTACTGACATGATGCTTTGATTATTGCGTGTGAAATGTTCAGATGATGCGGGCTTCTTCATGAAGGAGCCTTACGAGCTCTTCTGGTTGGTCTGCCGGTACCAGCCTGACACCGCTGCGCGCGGGGGGGAGCGCATAGGATACCAGTCCGGTCAGCGGAGCGGCCTCCACCGGCGGCACAACCTTCAAGGGCTTAGTCCGCGCAGCCATGATGCCTCGCATATTCGGGATCCTGGCCTCCGCCATGCCTTTCTGACAGGAAATGACCAGCGGCAATGGTATCTCGGCCACTTCCTCACCACCCTCTATTTCGCGGGTCACGATCGCGGATGATCCCTCGAATTCAAGGGCCGTGGCGAGGCTGACCATGTCCATGTCCAGGAGCTCCGCCACCATCGCACCCACGGCCGAACCATTACTGTCGATGGTCTCTTTCCCGGTCAGGATCAGATCATACTGACCTTCCCGGGCGATCTGTGCGATCTGCACCGCCACCTGGTACGAATCCATCGGTTCCATGTCCACCCGGAACGCTTCGTCACCGCCCAGCGCCAGTGCTTTACGGATGATGGGTTCGACATCCGCCCCACCAACCGTGATCAGATGGATCGTCGTCGAAGCATCGCGTTCCTTTAACATGATCGCCCGAACCAACGCATACCACTCGTCATAAGGATTGATGATCCACTGCACCCCGTCCGTGACGAATTTCGTGTTATTGTCACCGAAGGCTATTTTTGCCGTCGTGTCCGGTGTTCTGCTGATGCATACCAGAATTTTCATGGCTTTATTGATGGTGTGAATAAAAGTTGTTTATGCAACCAAATGCAACACAAAATTAAGAACACACACGAAGCCTGCAATGTTTGATCACGATAAATTTCTACGGATGCAAGGGAACGATATGACGCGCATCGAACGCCTGAAAGCGTTCATCGAGCGCAATCCATTGGATAGTTTCAGTCGTCACGCCCTGGCGATGGAGTATATCAAGCTCGGTGATGACGAGGCCGCCAGAATGGAACTGCAGACCTTGCTGGCCGGAGATCCGGTTTATGTGGGATCTTACTATCACCTTGGAAAATTATTGGAAAGGTCCGGAGATATGGCGACGGCCGCTGAAACATACCGCCGGGGTATCCTGGTAGCGGAGCAGTCTGGTGACCGGCACGCAGCCGGAGAGTTGAGGGCGGCTCTGTTGAATTGTGAAGATTGACCTTCCCAACGAACACCAAAATCATAAGGTACAGATGAACCCGCCTGAAGATTTCAATCCGGAGCATTTTCGATCCAGACTGCGGCGCTTTGTAGGGCAGGAAAAGCTTTTCCACCCTACCCAGCCGCTCTTGCTGGCCATCAGCGGTGGATTGGATTCCATCGTGCTCAGCCATCTGCTACACACACTGGGGAATGAACTCGTTTTCGCACATTGCAATTTCGGCCTGAGGGGAGCGGAAAGTGATGCAGACGAAGCCTTTGTCAAGGAATGGGCCCTTCAGCTCAATTGCCCGGTGCACAGAGTACATTTCGACACAGAGTCATATCAGAAGACACATCGTCTATCATTGCAGACAGCTGCCCGGGAACTTCGATATGAATGGCTGGAGAAAATGCGGCAAACGCTTTCCCTGCCCGATCCATCCCGAAGGTTCAGGCTGGTGACGGCCCATCATCTGGACGATAACATCGAAACCATGCTCCTTCATTTTTTCAGGGGTACCGGTATCTCGGGGATGCGCGGCATGCTGCCTTCGACGCCCGCTGTAGCTCGTCCGCTGCTCTTTGCCCGCCGCCGGGAGCTGGAATCATACGCACAAGCCTGCGGTCTGATCTGGAGAGAAGACCGCTCAAACACAGAGGATAAATATGACCGGAATTTTCTTCGACTGCGGGTGCTTCCGCTACTGGAAGAGCGCTTTCCGGCCGTCCGCAATAACCTCGCCTCCAACCTCCATCGATTCCGGGAGACCGAAGCACTGAGCGGTCTGTCCATGGGCCC
>CANHUK010000116.1 GCA_947463755.1 Chitinophagaceae bacterium | reverse complement strand
GAGACCTTTCACTACGTGAATGATGAATTTTTCGGCAGACTGGTTCGCCGGCCTGTATTGTTGAATACATCCCGGGGCAAGGTGCATGATACGGCTGCCATCATTCGGGCGCTGGATGGTTCCCGGATTTCTGCGGTGGGGCTTGATGTCCTGGAGAATGAACGACTGGATGCTTACACGGAGGCAGAGCGTCTGCAACTGGATCGGCTGCTGGGCGATCCAAGGGTACTGATCACCCCGCACATCGCGGGTTACAGTCATGAGTCGTATGTGGGCATGGCCCGGGTGGTCTTACAAAAACTGGGGATCGCCGACTGATATTTGATTTCCACGGAATTGTCTTATCTTTGTATTTCCGCAACGCCCCGGTCATCCGGAGCGTTGCGCTTTTTTTTCACCTGCCGTGCCGGCAAAAAACCGATGTGACATGAGTGATATCATCTATGTGTCGCGTGAGACGCTGGAACAGATGAAGGCTGAACTTCAGCGCATGAAGACGGTCGACCGTCCTGCCGCCTCCAAGGCGATCGCCGAGGCCCGGGAGAAGGGTGACCTGAAAGAGAATGCAGAATACGACGCCGCCAAGGAAGCTCAAGGGCTACTGGAAGCCCGCATACGCAAGTTTGAATCAGAATTGGCCACCGCCAGGATCCTGGATGCCACCAATATCGATACCAGCAAGGTGACGATCCTGACCCGGGTCACCATCACGAATCTGGCCAACCAGAAATCCATGACCTATCAGATCGTATCCGAAAAGGAGGCTGATCTGAAGGCCGGGAAGATATCGATCACTTCGCCCATTGGCAAGGGATTGGTGGGCAAAAAGGAAGGTGACATCGCGGAGGTGAACGCGCCGACGGGCGTCATCAATTTCCGGATCGAAAAGATCACGCTCTGATCGCGGCGATTTCATCCTCATTCTTTTCAGCGAAAATCAACGGTAATGGCCACTTTGTTCACCAGGATCATCAGGGGTGAGATTCCCGCCTACCGGATCGCGGAGGATGACATGTTCTTTGCCTTTCTGGACATATTCCCGTTACGGGAGGGACACACCCTGGTCGTGCCCAAACTGGAAACGGACCGACTTTTTGATCTGCCGGAGGCTCATCTTGCCGCCATGTTGAATTTTGCAAGGCCCATTGCCCTGGCCATCGAGAAAGCCTTTCCCTGTCAGCGGGCCGGATTATCGGTCATCGGATTGGAAGTTCCGCATGCACATCTTCATATCGTACCGATCGATTCGGCGGATGACCTGAATTTTACGAGGCCCAAACTCAAATGTTCACCGGCTGATCTTCAGGCCGCTCAGCGTCTCATCCTGAGTCATCTCTCCTGACCTATGTCAAACCCTAATGTCCGCCCACGCTGGATCACGATGACCGCCGGTCTGCTTTTTGCAGCGGGTATCTTCAATATCCTCGTCGCATTTACCGGGGCCACGGCGCGTTATGGCATGTTCTATCCCGCTGCACAGGTGTTGCTGACGATCGGATATCTGACCGCACTTTCCGGCATCTGGGAAATGGAACGCTGGGGTTTGATACTACTCCCTGTTGTGCTGGCGGCGGCATTGGCCACCGATCTGTATCTCGGCGCTTTTCGATATCTCAATCTGCTGGCCTGGGTGGCGGTGATCGCTTTCTGGACGCAGCGGAAGCGGTTCAAATAATCGGGTCATCCGATCCGGTCGGGGTGCTGCCGGATGAAATCAGCCCATCCTCCCTTTCCTCCTTTTTTCTTTGGGACCTGTTCTCTGCCGATGGGCGTGTTGCTTTCGAAGTGATGGCAGAGGGCAACGGCCAGCGCATCAGAGGCATCGAGTCGGGGCGTCTCCAGTTCCTTTAGGTCCAGGGTATGTTGCAGCATCTCCCAGACCTTTTCCTTGGGGGCATTGCCATTGCCGGTCACCACCTGCTTGATCCGCCGGGGCGAATATTCCGTGACGGGGATGTCATGCATCATGGCGGCGGCAATGACCACTCCCTGTGCGCGTCCGAGTTTCAGCATACTTTGGACGTTCTTTCCGAAGAAGGGCGCCTCGATCGCCAGTTCAGCGGGCCGATGCCGCGTCAGGATGCCAGACATCAGCCGGTAGATGGCGCCGAGCCGGTCGTACATATCAGACTTGCCATTCAGGGAGATGGTGTCCATCTCTACCATCAGGGGTTTCTGGGCAGTCACCTGCAGGATCGCATATCCCATGACCACGCTTCCGGGATCGACGCCCAGGATAATTTTGGAGGGTTCAGCCAACGGGGACTTACTTTTGGGGAGAATTGACACGTTCTGGGCAAATTTATCGAAATATTCGTCAGGCGCTGGGTGGGACCGATGCTGTTTTGCATCCTGGCCTGGTCGGTGTACATCCAGCTGAGGACCCAACCTGACCTGAAGGGGCAGTTGGCGCGCATGTTTGCGGGGCTGGAGGGTGGCCACAGGCTCTATTTCATGGCCGCGTTGTTGCTGGCGATCCCTAACTGGGGACTGGAGGCCTTGAAATGGCGGATCCTCATGAGCGGGTTGACCGGCATCCGTTTCATCGAGGCGTTTCGGGCTGTGCTGGCAGGGGCGGCTTTCTCCCTCAATACCCCGAACCGGATAGGCGAGATGGGGGGCAGGATGCTGTTCGTGCCGGACGGCATGCGGCTGCGATCCATACCATTGACCCTGACCGGAGGATTTGCTCAGCTTCTGGTCACGCTGCTCGCGGGACTTTCGGGATGGATCTTCATTGGCGATGAACTATTGCGGGTTCTGCCTCCGCCCTTGATGCCATTGTTCCGGCTGCTACCCTGGGTTGTGTTGCTCTTTTCCATCCCTTCGCTCTATCTCTATCTCCGTCAGGATCGTGCCTGGACGCTGATGGGACGTTCCGCTGTTTTCCGGAGGTGGCAACCTTATGCTGAGGGGCTGAGGGCAATCGATGGTCGTCGGGCACTCATCGTACTCGGCCTGTCGTTGATCAGGTTCATCGTGTTCGCCCTGCAGTACGTGTTCATGCTATGGAGCATGAATGCAGGTGCGGATATCATGACCGCCCTCTTTGCTGTATCCGTGTTTTACCTGCTGATGACGGTGGTGCCAAGCATCGCCCTGCTGGAGCTCGGGTTGCGCTGGCAATATGGCATCATCGTCTTTGGGGCGTTCAATGATAACCTTCTCGGTATTTATGCGGCATCTACTGCCATCTGGCTGGTGAATCTCCTGTTACCCGCGGTCATCGGCACCTTTGTGGCATCCGCCTTTGGCCATGCCAATGCTTCATTAAAAAAACATGAAGGCTGATACCGGTCAGTCCCCACCCGCGAATATTGGATTACCTTTACACCAGATCAACCTTCGATGCATGAAGAGGATCCTTTTGTTCGCATTATTGTTCATTGGCGCCCGTCCCGGTCAACCGAATGATGATTTCTGCGGGATCTCCAACAAGAGTTTCACGCACGGGGAGCGTATTCTTTACAAAGTACACTACAGTGTGATCGGGATCTATGTGGATGCCGGTGATGCGAGTTTCACGGTCGACCGTACCCTTTTCGGCAACAAGCCTGTGTATCATCTAACGGGGCTGGGTACCTCCAATCCACGATACGACTGGATCTTCAAAGTGCGTGACCGGTATGAGTCCTATATCGATACCGGAAGCCTGCGTCCATATCATTTCAAGCGGGATGTCTACGAAGGTGGATATGCCTTCAAGGAGAACGTGACATTCGATCAGGCGCGAAATCAGGCCGAGACGAAAAAAGGGCGGTACAATGTGCCCGCCTGCGTGCAGGATGTGCTGAGTGCGATCTATTATGCGCGGAACATCGATTTTGATAAATACAAGCCGGGCGACAAGATCCCGTTCAGCATGTTCATTGATGAAGAGGTGCATCCGCTGTTCATCCGATATCTGGGCAGGGAGGTGATCAAGACGCGTTATGGCAGATATCATGCCATCAAATTCAGTCCCCTGCTGATCAACGGCACCATCTTTTCTGGAGGAGAAAAGATGCTCGTATGGGTGTCGGATGACAAGAACCATGTGCCGCTGCGCATTGAGAGTCCGATCACGGTCGGTAGTGTCAAGGTGGACATGAAAGGGTACTCAAATTTACGCTATCCGCTCTCCTGCCGGTTGAGCGGCATCTGACAGCGTTCTATTTAACATAATCACCCAACCCTTGGAGAGTTGCCAACTCCTGGAGAGCTGCCAAGTCTTGGAGAGCTGGCAAGTCTTGGAGGGTTATGCCACGCTTGGAGGGTTGTTGGAGGCGGGTGGCAGATGGGATGCGTGTTTCCATTAACTTGCGAGCATGGATCGGGGACGGTTTATTTCTATGGCGATGACCATCGGTGCAGGGTGGTTGGCAGCGGGTGCCAGGCCGCTTGATGTGAGCGGATGGAATCCCGGGCCTGTCGTCATCCCGCCACCTCTGAAGCGGGGAGACCGGATCGGCATCACTTCACCGGCCGGGTTCATTCGGGAAGTGGAGATCCTGCCGGCGGTCGAGCGACTGGTGGAATGGGGCTTCGAAGTGAGGGTGGGGGATTCGATCGGCAGGCGGGATGCAACGTTCGGCGGGACGGATGAAGAGCGCGCATCGGATATGCAGTCCATGTTGGATGACCCTGATATCAAGGCCGTTCTATGCGCACGCGGAGGCTACGGGGTTGGCAGGATCCTTGATCGTTTGGACTATTCCCGCTTCAGGAAACAGCCGAAATGGGTCATTGGATTCAGCGACATTACGGCCCTGCATCTTGATCTGCTCGCCAAATGCAGAACGGCCTCGCTGCATTCGAAGATGTGCAATAGTTTTCCGGATGACTGGACTTTGGCAGATCCGGTTGCTCAATCCACGATATTATCTATTCGCGATGCGCTGACAGGCAGCCCCATGAATTATGATGTATCGCCCCATCCGATGAACCGCAGAGGGAAGGCTTCGGGCCTGCTGATCGGCGGGAACCTTTCGGTGATCCAGCATTGTATGGGAACTCCCTCGGAACCTGATACCAGGGGCCGGATACTATTTCTGGAAGATGTCGGCGAATACAGATACAGCATCGACCGCATGTTGACGAATTTGCAGAGAGCCGGAAAATTTCGTCATCTCTCAGGGTTGATCGTAGGGGGATTTACCCGTTTAAAAACTGAATCCCCCGGCGACGAATTCGGCAGGGAAGTGGTGGACATGATCCTTGAAAAAGTGGAAGGGACGACCTATCCGGTTTGCTTCGACTTTCCGGTTGGTCATCAGCGTAACAACTTCGCATTGAAGTGCGGCGTGCCTCATACCCTGAATGTTGATCCACTCAACGTTCGTCTGCAGGAAATAAATATGAAATAACCGATCATGAAGCCACCCAGTCTAAAAACAGAAGCGCCTTCGGATCCTATCATCATCCCGCCCTCACTCAGGAAGGGAGATCGTATCGGGGTTGTCTGCCCGGCGGGTCATATGCCCAGATCGAAGATGAGCACCTGCTTCAAGGTCTTGCGGGAGGAATGGGGGTTCAAGGTAATGGAGGGAAAGACCCTGGGAACGGGGGATGGGTATTTCTCTGGGACGGATGAGGAACGTGCCGCGGACCTGCAAAGCATGCTTGACAACGAGGAGGTAGATGCCATCCTCTGCGCGCGCGGGGGCTATGGGGTCGGACGGATCATCGACCGGCTTGATTTTACAGCTTTCCAAAAGCGACCCAAATGGCTGATCGGATTCAGCGACATCACCGTCCTGCATGCCCATATCCTATCGCGTTGTGGAATGGCCACCATCCATGGTCCCATGGCCTCGGCATTCGCCGGCGGTGGATGGCGCAGGCCTTCGGTGCAATCCCTGCATCGTGCGCTCCGGGGACTGAAGTCAGACTACCGGTGTGATGCACACCCCCTGAACCGACCGGGTATCGCCACGGGGGTGTTGTTCGGTGGTAACCTGTCATTGCTGGCCCATCTGGTGGGAACCACTTCCGAGGTCGATCTACGGGGCAAGATCCTATTCATTGAGGATGTGGGTGAGCT
>CANHUK010000115.1 GCA_947463755.1 Chitinophagaceae bacterium | reverse complement strand
GAAAGCCATGGGTGTAGTCGCGTTCCCCTTCGTCCAGTGCAATGGCCACCGGATTCAGGAATCGCCAGGTCAGATCGTTACTGAGTCCGATGCGTGAGCCCAGTGTGAGTTCACCACCAAACCTAAGTCCTCCGTAGGGCAGCCCCCCGATCGTCAGGGGTTGGGCGGTGATGAAGATCCGGTTCATTTTCCAATCCGCCGGGGTTTTTACCGGGGATTGCGCCATGGAGACCGTGGCCATCAGAAATCCGGTGGAAGTGCAGAGTGCTTTTATGAATGTCTTCATCCGATCATTGAATTTTCTTCAGGTATCTGGGTTGCCTGGGCATGGAGATATCGTACTGTTGCAGTCCGTCCCGCACGTAGCAGAATAACAGGGGAGGCACGGCGATGACGTCGAAATAGTCATCCGTGGAGGACTGCTGTCCGTTCAGGGTCTTGTCCTGATCGATCGTGCGGATCACGAACGGCGACCATGGCTTGGATATGTTCAAGATCTTCAGACCAAACCGCCCGTCGCACAGGTAAAGGGTACTGTCGACCCGATCCATGCCACGGGGTTGAGGCATATCAATGGACATCCTCAGCACGGGATTCCTGATGTTGCGGTTATCGATGACGCGAAAACTTCCCCATCCGCCCCCTGAGGTGGTGGTGGAGTAGATCACGGAGTCGAAGGCAATGATCGGATCGCGGGGCAATATGATCGGTGGGTAATCGAACGTGCTCACCGGTGCAGGTTTGGCCGCATTCGAAGCGATATCGAAAACGTACATCCGCTGGGCGGATCCGATGTACAGTTGTCCGGCATTATGGTAGATCGTCTGGATGGATGCGCCCAGCGGCCGGTCATCCGTCATGCGCATCGATGCCGGGTTGGTGGCATCGATGGTCTTTAGCCGATCGTCGTCCACGGCATACAGATAGGAACCCACGGCGATGATGCGCGACATCGATCCGTTCTTCACGGTCCCGGTGGAGGAGGAAAAATTCTCAGCCCCCTTTTCGCAGGATGGAGTCGTCATCAGCAGCAGGATGAATGACCCTAAGATGATTTGTCTCATACGTTCTTTATGTGATGTTTGCCTTATCTGACCCGGCATTCCGGATCGTTGGCGGTCCCCTTCTCCCAGCGCAGGAGGATGCCCCTGGTAAAGTCGGGGCATTCGAAATAGTCGCCCGATACTGCATCCGGCGGCACGTTGTTGGCTTCCATGATCGACCGGAAAACATTCGGGACGCGGCTCGCGATGTTGACGGTGGTGGCGTTCGGCAGTGACAACGACACGAGATCCGGTCCGTTGTTGGCGATCAAATGACCATTCTTCCAGCTGACCTCATAACAGCCCGGGATGTCGATGAATCGCTGCTTGACCGGATTGGCCGGGTCGGTATAGCTGACGACATGGATGCCGCGGCCTTGCTCCACGAGGAACACCCTGCCGTTTACGTAAACGAACTTACCGGCGTTTACGATGGGCTGCGGCGCCACGGAGTTGATCGTACGGAAAGCGGCAGGGGCCCCGTAAATGGGCTTCCAGGCGATCCGATCGCCAATCCTGGCGCCTCCTTTCACGCAGCCGGAAAGGAGGAAAACAATGCCTATGAACCAACCGGTCGATCTCATGTGTGTGTATTGAAGATTCAAAGTAATGACAAAGTTTTGTGCAACAACGTTGCAAATCATTTTATTGTTCTGTTCATGCGCAGTACATTTACCCAAGCCAGTGTGCATGCGACGGGTGTTGCATTCCAAAGGCGGTCGACCATGCGACAATCAATTCAGGTCATACTTTGCCTGGCCCTTTTTTGTTCCGGCATCCGTGCGCAGGACTGCGCCTACACGCTTACGGGCAGTATTTCGGATGCAGACACGCGTTCGCCGCTCGACAGGGCGGTCATCCGCATTCGGGAAACCGGTGCAGTCAGCCTCTCGGACGAGGAGGGGCACTACCATTTTTACGGACTCTGTCGGGGTATATACAATGTGGTGATCTCTCATGTGAATTGTGATTCGGTGGTCTTGCGGGTGCGGATCACGGATAACCTTGTCCGTAATGTGGTGCTGCCGCACCGGGTGAATCAGTTGCAGGAAGTGCTGGTGCGCACGACGCGCGAACAGCATCCGGTGACGGTGCGCGAGGAGCTGGACCGTCGTGAAATAGCTGAAGCCAGGGTACAAAGACTGGGGGAGATGCTGAGTCGGATCAGTGGGGTGACCGTGCTGCAGACCGGGAATTCAGTATTCAAGCCGGTCATCCACGGACTGCACAGCCAGCGGGTACTGATCCTCAACAACGGAGTGCGGCAGGAAGGTCAGCAGTGGGGCGCTGAGCATGCGCCGGAAATGGATCCCTTCATCTCCGATCGTTTTATCGTCCTCAAGGGTGCCGGAGCCTTGAAATACGGATCGGACGCCATTGGTGGTGCCATCCTGGCGGAGCCCAAAGCCCTGCCATCCGATCAGCGCTTTCATGCAAACCTGCATACCGGGTTTTCGACCAACAACCGCCAGTATGTGGTGCATGCAATGGCGGAGCAGCACCTGGTGCATGCGCCAGCCTGGAGCTGGCGGGCGCATGTCACGCATCGCCGGAGCGGCAATGTCCGGACGCCCGACTACTGGCAGCACAATACCGGTGCGGGGGAATTAAACTTCTCTGCCGCTGTGGGGTATCGAAAACCCACATTCCGTTCAGATATCTTCTTCAGCGCTTTTCAAACACGGATCGGTATTTTTTCGGGCTCGCATATCGGCAATTTGACGGATCTCCAGCAGACCATCCTGTCGCCCCGTCCATTGCTGAACATCGATGCCTTCACGTACGACATCGACCGGCCCTATCAACAGGTGGGGCATTATCTGATCCGTTCCAGGTCTGTCTGGACCCTGCCCGAGGGGAGCCGTCTGAACCTGCAGGTCGCGCAACAGTTCAACCTGCGGCAGGAGTACGACCGGGCGATGATCACCGATCGGCCGGAACTCGATCTGAGCCTGAATACCACCACGGCCGATCTCGGTTGGGAGCAGGATCCCGGCAGACCCCGGCATGTTCAGGCGGGTATCGGCATGATGCGCCAGGAGAACGCCTGGTCGGGCAGCCGGTTCTTCATACCCAACTATGTACTCCTAAACCCTTATGCATATACGATCGGACGTTCTGTGAAAGGGCCATGGACCGCCGAGGCGGGATTCCGCTTCGATCACCGGAATCTGACGTCCTATCGTAACCGTTCCGGTGCCCTCAGCAGCCAGGCGCTCACTTTTTCAAACATCTCGGGGTCGGGCGGCATCACCCGGAAAATGGGGTCGGATCTGAAACTTTCGGGTAATGCGGCCTGGGCCTGGCGGGCGCCGCATGTGAATGAACTATACGTGAATGGCCTGCATCATGGTACTGCCACCTTCGAGATCGGGGATTCATTGCTGAAGCAGGAGCGGGCCCTGAACCTGTCCGTTCAACTGGCCTGGGATGATGATTCGCTCTGGGATGCAGATCTCACACTGTATTCAAACCTGATCCGTGATTTCATCAATCTGGTGCCCGTGACGCCGGCTACGCTGACCTTACGGGGTGCCTATCCAACCTTTCGGTTCAAGCAGACTGATGCCCGCCTCAGCGGTGCAGATTACCGGCTGTCGCGGGTGTTATCCGAACGCTGGACGGCGATGGTGAAAGGGTCCTTTCTGTTTGCCCGCGATGTGGGGCGCAACGACTGGCTAAGCCAGATGCCGCCGCATCGCGTGGAGGCGCAGATCACCTGGAAGATCCCCGGCGAGCGTTTCCGGGATACCTATCTGAGTCCCTCGGTACAGCATGTGTTCCGCCAACGGCTGGTGCCTGATCCCAACAATGATTATCTGGCACCACCACCGGCCTATACACTGGTACATCTTAATTTCGGGACCACTTTTAAATTCTCCGGCATGGAGAGTTCCTTGAATATTGGGGTACATAATTTATTGAACACACGCTACCGGGATTACATGAACCGGTTCAGGTACTTCACGGATGAGATGGGTCGGAACATCACACTGCAATGGCGGGTGGGGCTGTGAAAAAGAAATTTACTCATTTTTTGCAACAATGTTTCAAATATTGATTTTCTCCCTACATTTGGAGCATGAAGCGTCACATCATCGTACTGTGTGTCCTGTCACTTGTCGCAGGATTTGTTTCTTGTAAGAAAGCGTCCGATCCGAATGATGAGAATGAACATGAGGCGATCAACAAGATCACGCTGTCCTTCAGCGGTGCAGGTACTACCGCAACCTTTACGATCGAAGATCCGGACGGGGATGGTGGCAACCCACCCACACGCATTGATACGATCCGTCTGAAGGCGGGGCAGACCTATACCTCGGCGATCGGGTTCAAGAATCTGTCGGGTGGAACGGAGCGCGACCTGACCGCTGGTATAGCGGCGCAGGGTAAGGCGCATGAAGTGTTTTATCTGCCCACAGGGGTGACACTGACCATCTCCAAAACAGACAAGGATGCCAACGGATACCCACTTGGACTGAATGCCAGCTGGGTGGTGGGAACGGCGGGTACGGGCAGCTTGACCCTCAAATTGATGCATAAGTCGGGTATCAAGGGCCCCAATGATGCACCTACGCTGGGTCACAGTGATGTTCAGATCATGGTACCGGTGCGCATCACCAATTGAGTCTACATTCACCATTAAATATCGATGACCATGAAGTACGGGATCTTATCCCTGGGCATGCTATTGCTTGCCCTGACCAGCCTGCAGGCACAGACGAGGTTTGGTGTGACCGGTGGAGTTCACCTGGCGCATATCTCCACCAATGATGCCGACATCAACGACGAGAAGCGCGCCATGCCCGGCTATCAACTGGGCATAGTGACGGATGTACCCTTGGGAAAGGGGGGAGGATGGTCTTTCCAGAACCGGATCTTGTTTCAGTTGAAGGGTACGGGGATTTCACATGGAGACCATACCGACAAGATCCGGTTCAACTCCCTGGATCTGCCCATTTCACTTCACTACCAATCCAAGAGCGGGTTCTTCGTCGCCGGAGGGCCGAATCTGGGTTTCAACCTGGCGGCATCTGAAAAGGCGGATGCGGGTGTCGAAAAGCTTGAACTGGGGAGTGAGCCCGGACAGCTCAATCGTACTGATTTCGGTTTGGACCTGCGCGCGGGTATGAGGTTGAAATCAGGTCTGATCATTGGACTGAACTATCTGCGGGGCCTTTCCAACATCCAGAACACGCCGAACATGACCTGGAACAACCATGTGTTCGGACTTCAGGTGGGCTATTTTTTTGCGGCGAAGGGTAAATGATCCCGGTGACCGGGATGAGTAGCGGCCGGATCCGGGTGGCGATCTTTGTTGATCTGATTCAACAACCTCGTCATCCGGATCCGGCCTTTTCAGTGTCTGTCAGATTCTGCGGATCGATCATTCAAACACAAACCAGAGTCCTACGAATGCGATCAGGATCGCAACTGACGTGCATCCGTACAGAAAGAATCCATTGATCTCCGGGATCGGATTCATCAGACTCATAACGCAGCTCAGAAAGCCGAGCAGGGCGCCTGCTCCCATATACAGGAACCCCTGCCACTGCCTGGCAGCGTATTTCATTCGTTTCCATTCGGATAGATGACGTTCGATGCTGGGCTCATCGTGGCCGAGGGCAAAAAGGAGATTTCTGATGTCTTGCGGGCCGTGCTTGGCCGCAACCCATTGGCGCACCAGCGCCGGGTCGATGGTGTTTTGGATGGACATGGCAATCGTTTTATGGCGTTGATGAAAATACCGCATTTTCACCTTCCCGGATATGCAACATTCCCATGCGCCCAAGCTAAGGCAGCATGCCGGGGGCACTAAAAGTTGTGGTTCAGGGCTCGTATACAGGAAGACGAGCTGATGATGAATGCGTGCGTTTGGACCGTCAGAGCAGTTTCGTGGCTTGTCGGGCCAGGAGTTTCCATGTTCCGCCCTTTTGCTGCCATACCATCAGCACATGGAGCTTTGCCTGTCCGGGTTT
>CANHUK010000114.1 GCA_947463755.1 Chitinophagaceae bacterium | reverse complement strand
GGTATCCAGCCAGTGCAACACGGCATCCAGGCTATCCAGATAAAAATGTGTCTCTTCCATTTTTGTGCCGATGAGTCGGCTGTCGACGCCTTCCATCGGCAGTTCCCTGGCAGGATAGATGGGTAGCAGCAGGACTTCGTCGGCCAGGTCGAGGCTTTGAGCGAAGCCTTTTGCGAAATCGCGCGTCCGGCTGAAGAGGTGAGGCTGGAAGACCACGGTGCACCGTTTTCCCCGGAACATGTCCCTGGCACCGAGGATCAGGGCCTTGAGTTCTTCGGGGTGGTGCGCATAATCGTCTATGTACACCTGTCTGGGTGTACGCAGGCGGTATTCAAAGCGTCTGCGCACACCCTTAAAGTCGGCGATCGCGGCACGTATGGCATCATCCGGTATGCCCAGCTGTTTGGCGATGCCGATGGCTACCAGGCTGTTCTCCACATTGTGGCGACCGCCCATATTGAGCGTCACATCGGAAAGGGTCCACCCCCGGCCGTGCACGTCGTAATGATATGCCCCGTCCCGGGGGACAGGGCCAGAGGCATGGATGTCCGCACCCTTGTCCTCCAAGGAATATGTTGTGACAGGACCCTGGAGGTCCCGCAGTCTGTGCAGTTGATGATGGGCGAAAAGCATGCCCCCGGGTCTGACACGGCGGGAGAAGTCGATGAAGGCATCCTCCATGGCTTCCGCAGTTCCGTAAATGTCGAGGTGATCCGGGTCCATCGCAGATATGGCAGCGATATCCGGACTGAGTTTGAGGAAGCTCCGGTCGAATTCATCGGCCTCGATGACGGAGGTCCGGCGTTCATGGGCCCAGAAGTTGGTATCGTAGTTGGAGGAGATGCCACCCAGGAAGGCGTTGCATCCATATCCTGCATGACGCAGCAGGTGAGCGGTCATGGTGGAGATGGTGGTCTTTCCGTGTGTACCGGCGATGCATATGTTTTCGGTGCCTTCGCTGATGATGCCGAGGACATCGCTGCGTTTGAGCATCTCCGTTCCATGGTCTCTGAAGTGCCGGTAGATGAGGTTGGTCTGGGGGATGGCGGGCGTATAGATCACGAGGTCCGGCTGATCAGGGATGCCTTCCGTTTCCTCACGGTATACGATCTGCATGCCGGCTGCTTCAAGCGTGCGGGTCAGTTGGGTAGGCGTACGATCATATCCCGCCACGGTACAACCGCGGGACAGGAAATAGCGGGCCAGGGCGCTCATGCCGATGCCGCCAATGCCGATGAAATAGACCGTCCTTATGTCATCCAGCCTGATCATGCTGCCGTATCCTTTTTCAACCATTCCAAAACGATGCCCGCTACTGCGGTGGCGGCGCCCCTTCGGGCCATGGCGCCTGCTTTTTCTGACATATCCTTTCTGGTCGCCTCGTCTGAGACCAGTTCAAGCATTTCTTCTACCAGGCGATCCTTTGCCTCCGCATCCGCAACGAGGCGGGCTGCTCCGCGATCTGCCAGGATGCGGGCATTGGCCGTCTGGTGGTCTTCCGCTGCAAGCGGATAAGGAACAAACACAGCGGCCTTGCCGGTCACGGCGATTTCCGCGACGGACATTGCACCTGCTCTCGACACCACCAGGTCTGCGGCCGCGTATGCAAACTGCATTTCACGTATGAAGGGGCCTGTCCACATGCCCGAGTAACCGCTCACGGCCTCTTCTGCCTGCTTGACGTATGACCTGCCGGTCTGCCAAATGACTTGCACCTGCCGCTCAGTACATTTAGGCATGCCTGCAGCGATGGCATCATTGATGCTTTTTGCGCCCAGGCTGCCGCCGATGACGAGCACCACGGGTCGGTCTTCACGCAACCCAAAGAATCGGATACCTTCCGATCTGTCAGGCAGTGGCTCTTCCAGGACCTGGCGTACCGGGTTTCCGGTGATCCGTATGCGATCGGCGGGGAAAAATCTTTCCATGCCTTCATGGGCGACGCAGACGGCGCTGGCCTGACGTCCAAGGAGGATATTTGATCTGCCTGCAAAGGCGTTGCTTTCGTGGAGGAAAGTCGGGATACGCTTCGACTGTGCATATCGCAGCACAGGGAAGCTGGAATATCCTCCGACACCGATGACGGCATGGGGTCTGAACTCAGAAAAGATAGAACGCACCTGCCAGAAGCTCTTGAGCAATCGCCAGGGCAGCGCCAGATTTTTCCAGAAATGCTGCCTGTCCATGCCCGCGATGTCCAGACCGATGATCCGGAATCCTGCTTCGGGAACCTTTTCCATTTCCATCCGGCCCCGTGCACCCACGAACAGGAACCTGGCGTCGGGCGCCATCTCCCGGAGGGCATGGGCAATGGCCAGCGCCGGGAAGATATGTCCCCCGGTACCACCTCCCGCTATGATGAACCTACGCTCCGCCATGCTCTGTGGTTTTTCCGGAGGCGGCCAACCCTTCCTCCTGTTCAACATGTCTTGATACGCTGAGGATGATCCCGATCGCACAGCAGGTAAAAAATATGGAGGTACCGCCCATACTCATCAGGGGAAGGGTGACGCCTGTAACCGGCAGGATATTGACATTGACGGCCATATTCACCATCGCCTGCACCGCCAGCGTAAAACCCAGTCCCATGGATAGGAATGCACCGAATGCGTAGGGACATCTTCTGAAGATCCGTATGCATCGAAACAGGAACAGGAGATACAAGAAAGTGAGAACGGCACCGCCCGCCAATCCATATTCCTCGATGGTGATGGCGAAAATGAAATCCGAATACGGATGCGGGAGGAAGTTCCTGGCCTGGCTGTTTCCGGGGCCCATGCCGATCCAGCCGCCCTTGGCGATGGCGATCTTGGCCTGCTGGACCTGATAGGAAGCATCCTGACTCTCGGCATACATGAATTCCTGAATGCGGCGCACCCATGTTTCCACGCGACCCTTCTGCAGCGATACGGGCAGTTCGACCTGTTCCTCACCCGGTGCGCTCCGGTATGCGGATGCGATGGCCACCAGTATACCAAGCGGAATGGCCAGCACCATGATGGTGAGCAGGATATGGGTGAAGCGTGCCCGTCCGATGAACATGAGCATCATACAGGATGCTCCCACCAGCAGGGCTGTGGAGAGATTGGCGGGGGCGATGAGGAGGCATACCAGTGCCACCGGCCACAACAGCTGAAGATACCCTTTCCGCAGATCGTGGATGACGGACTGCTTTCGGCTCAGCTGCCGGCTGAGGAACATGAACAAGGCCAGTTTGGCCATGTCCGATGTCTGAAAGGTCATGTTGACAATGGGCAGTTTGATCCATCGGCTGGCGTCGTTGATGCGGGAGCCAAAGAAGAGGGTATAGAGCAGCAGTGGAACAGAGGCCCAGAAAAGCCAGAGGGCAGCCTTCGAGTAGTGCTTGTAATTGAGTCGATGCAGCAGATAAATCCCCATCAGACCGATGAGGATATAACCGACCTGCTTGATGAGGTAGGACTCCGTTGATGTGGACATTTTATACGCGAGGGTGCCGGTGCTGCTGTACACGACCAGCATGCTCCACAGCGAAAGGATAAGCACGGCGGCCCAGATGATCTTATCACCATAGGTTTCCAGCCGCCATTTCCGCTGCGCTCCCGTTCGTATGTCGATGCCTCCGTTCATTATGAGTGTTCGCGTGTTTTTCGTGTGTAGCTTTTTGATCAGAGTGCTTTGACGGCATCCTTGAACTGATGACCGCGGTCTTCGTAGTTCCGGAAGAGGTCGAAACTGGCGCATGCGGGACTGAGGAGGACGATGTCTCCCTTCTCCGCGAGGCTGAAGGCCTGGTGCACGGCCGAAGCGGCGCTATCGGCGTCAGTGATCCTGGGTACGATATCTCCGAATGCCTTGTGAAGTTTGCTGTTATCGCGGCCCATGCACACGATGGCCCTCACCTTTTCCTTCACGAGTTCCGTGATCAGGCTGTAATCATTCCCTTTATCTACCCCACCGAGGATGAGGACCACGGGTCGGGTCATACTTTCCAGCGCAAACCAGGTGCTGTTCACGTTGGTTGCCTTACTGTCGTTGATAAATTCCACACCGCGCACGCTGGCCACCTTTTCCATCCGATGTTCGAGGCTTTCGAAGGTGGTGACGGCTTCACGGATCTTTTCCTTTCGTATATCCATCACGGAAGCGGCGAGGCAGGCAGCCATTGTATTGTACTGGTTATGTCTGCCGCGGAGCGTGAAATCGAGTACACCCATCGTGATGGGGTCCTGTCCGCCTACGGTCATCTGGTCGTTCGAGATAAATGCGCCTTTCGGGAATTCTCTGTTCATGGAAAACGGACGTTTGATGGAGTGGATGTTGAATTTGTCGATGTAGTTCATGGTTACGGGATCATCCGCACAATAAATGAAGTGATCGCTGGCTGTCTGGTTCTTGACGATTTTGAATTTGGCCTGGACATATCTTTCGAATACGTAACCGTATCTGTCAAGATGGTCTTCGGTGATGTTGGTCAGTACCGCAACATCCGGTCGGAAGCTGTGGATGTCATCCAGCTGAAAGCTGCTGATCTCCGTCACATAGACCGCTTTCGGGTCGAGGGCCACCTGTCGGGCGATGGACTTCCCGATGTTCCCCACCAGGGCACAGTCCAGGCCGCCGTGCCGGCAAATATGCCAGATGAGGGCGGTCGTTGTGGTCTTTCCGTTGCTGCCCGTGATGCCAATGATCTTGCTGTCGCCCTTGTACCGGTAGGCCAGTTCAACATCGCTGATCACTTCGATCTCCCGGGCCCTGATGGCACGTACCATCGGAACTTCCTGGGGGATGCCGGGGCTCTTCACGACCAGGTCGGCTTCGAGGACACGGTTTTCGTCGTGACCACCCTGCTCGAAGGGGATGTCGTGCGCGGCGAGTTCCGCGAGGTATCCGTCAGCGATCTTTGCACCATCGCTGACAAACACCTCGTGGCCTGCCTTTTTGGACAGGATCGCCGCGCCGACTCCGCTTTCACCAGCTCCGAGGATGATGGTCTTCATAATCTGGCATAGTACATTGGAAAAAGAAAATGGTCTTTCATCGGATGTTGTCCATGGGGTGAGATCGTTCAGGTTTCAGGGTACAGTGTTCTTCTTCGGTGTTGTGGTTTTCCATATAAATGCGGTGGTAAATCATCTCATTTTCAGTGACATTACGGCTAAGACGATGCACATCATCGTCACGATCCAGAAGCGCACGGCGATCTTACTCTCGTGGTATCCTTTTTTCTGGTAGTGATGGTGGAGGGGACTCATCAGAAAGACCCGCCGGCCTTCGCCATATTTTCGTTTCGTGTATTTGAACCAGGATACCTGGATCATGACGCTGAGGTTCTCGACCAGGAACACGCCGCAGAAGATGGGTATGAGCAGTTCCTTCCGGATGATGATTGCCAGGGAGGCAATGATGCCGCCGAGGGCCAGGCTTCCGGTATCTCCCATGAATACCTGAGCGGGGAAGGTGTTATACCAAAGGAAACCGATGCAGGCGCCGATCATGGCGGCGATGAATATTGAAACCTCTCCCAGGTTGGGGATGTACATGATGTTGAGGTAGTCTGCCAGGCGAACGTTTCCGCTGGCGTAGGCGAAGATGGCGAGGCAGACGCCGATGATGGCCGACACGCCCGTGGCCAGTCCGTCGAGTCCGTCGGTGATGTTGGCGCCATTGGAAACGGCGGTGACGATAAATATGACGATCAGGATGTACAGCACCCATGCATATTCCCGCAGTCCGGCGGGGAGCAGCCGGGCATAGTTGAACTCATGACTCCTGACGAAGGGGATGGTGGTGATCGGTTCGTCGGCGGCAACGAAATACCTTGTCTTTCCCTCGGTTTCGACCTTGATCGTTTTCCCGACAGCATTGCTGCCTGTGTATTCGCGGTACACTTTGACATTGTCGCTGAACATGAGGGTGGCGCCGATGATGATACCGAGTCCAACCTGCCCCATGATCTTCGACCAGGCTGCGAGGCCGTCCTTGTTGGTTTTCACATGGGTGCCGCCAGCTTTGGCGGCCATGCGCTTGGCGCGCAACTTCAGGTAGTCGTCCATG
>CANHUK010000113.1 GCA_947463755.1 Chitinophagaceae bacterium | reverse complement strand
TTATGCTCCTTCTCCTCAGTGGTCATTTGGGATGACTCCTGCATTCGGATCGCCAACAGCTGTCGTTGGTAGTTCCATTCGTACACCGCGGAACTGATGTCAAGTCCCTCATAGCACTGAAGACGGATCAATGGTGCGTCCAGAATGGTCGAAAGTACCAGTGCGGATTCTGTCTTACCCACGCCGGGCGGCCCCTCCAGCAGGAGGGGTTTTCTTAGTTTCAGCAGCAGGAATAGTGAAGTCAGCATCTCCGGGTCGGCCACGTATCGCGCTTCCTCCAGCAAAGCTGCCAGTTGTTCCGGTTTGTTGAGTTCATCCATGGTTGATCGTCATTTCCCGCCGAACATCCCCTTGATCATACTGCCCATCATGGCGCCTGCGCTGAGTGCACCCTTCACATCTTTGCCGTCGAGCTGGTTCTTGAAATTACTCACGAACTGATCGAATACATGTGAGGTGGCATCCGTTACGAGGCGACTGCCGAACTGTGCGAGCATGCCTTGTACGGTCACATCCATGGTTACACTCACTTCGGTGGCACCGGCGTTTTCCTTCAGTGTCGCATTCAGCAGCATGTCAGCGCCGCCCTTGCCCTTCACATCGGTACCCGCGCCTTTCATTTTCATGCTGTGCTGTTGCACATCCCTTTCCAGAAAACTGATGCTGCCCCCATATTTCGCTTTCACGGGACCGAATTTCAGTTCCACTTCTCCTTTAAAATTATCATCATCGATCATTTCCGTGAGCGCGGCTCCCGGCACGCATACTACGATCTTCTCAGGATTGGTGATGTTTGCCCATACGGTGTCTATCGGATGTGCCACCTGGAAGGTCTTTGATATCGTTGCGTTCATATTTATTTGTTTAGATAAATGAAAGGGCGGCAGCGCATCATGCTCGTGAGTTCACTTGCGATGTCTGCCGCCCTATGATTGATGGTTGTCAATACATCAGAACACCTGCTTTTCCTTCAGCGCCTTGAAGATCTTATAGGGCGTGATGGGGATGTCCAGATGTGTGATGCCAAACGGCGAAAGTGCATCCACGATGGCATTCGCGATCGCAGGAGGTGCACCGACGGTCGGGGATTCTCCCACGCCCTTGGCACCGATCGGGTGGTGAGGGGAGGGGGTTATCGTATGACCGGTCTCCCAGTTGGGCGACTCAACAGCCGTAGGTACGAGGTAGTCCATGAGCGTGCCATTCAGGATATTTCCAGACTCGTCATAGATGAGTTCTTCGTACATCGCGGGGGCGATGCCCTGGGTGAGACCACCATGGACCTGACCCTGTACGATCATCGGGTTGATGATGTTCCCGCAATCATCGATGGCGACGAACCTTCTGACTTTGATCTCACATGTTTCGCGGTCGATGTCCACCACGCAGATGTATGCGCCGGAGGGGAAGGTCAGGTTCGGGGGATCGTAGTAGTGGGTGGCTTCGAATCCGGCCTCCATCCCTTGCGGGTGGTTTGTGTACGCGGCGAAGACGATCTCCTGGATGGTCTTTGACTTCTCCGGAGCTCCTTTCACGCTGAATTTGCCGGGTTCCCATTCAAGGTCCTCCTCACTCACCTCGAGCAGGTAGGCGGCGATCTTGCGGGCCTTGTCCCTCAGCTTGCGTGCAGCCATGGCAGCAGCGGCACCGGCGGTCGGGGTACTGCGACTGGCGTATGTGCCGAGTCCGTATGGTGCAGTGTCCGTATCTCCTTCTTCGATCGCAATGTTCTCTGCAGGGATGCCAAGTTCTTCTGCGATGATCTGGGCATAGGTCGTTTCATGTCCCTGACCCTGGCTTTTGGTACCAAAGCGGGCGATGGCCTTGCCGGTGGGATGCACGCGGATCTCTGCACTGTCGAACATCTTGATGCCGAGGATATCGAAGTCCTTGGAAGGACCTGCACCCACGATCTCCGTGAAGGTGGATAAGCCGATGCCCATGAGTTCGCCACGGGCGCGCTTTTCTGCCTGTTCGCGGCGCAGTTCCTCGTAATTGACAGCCTTCATGGCCTTCTCCAGGCCTGCATGATAGTCGCCGGAATCATAGATCCAGCCGGTCGGGGATTTCCATGGGAAATCTTCCTTCTTGATGAAGTTCTGCATCCTCAGATCGGCGGGATCTTTACCAATTTCTAGGGCGAATCTGTCCGTGATCCGCTCGATGGCATGGACGGCCTCCGTCACACGGAAAGAGCAGCGGTAAGCTACGCCGCCCGGCGGTTTATTGGTGTATACGGCATCACACTCCATGTAGGTTGTGTCGTAGTCGTAACTGCCGGTGGCGATGGAGAACATCCCGGTCGGGAATTTCGACGGGTTGGCGGAGGCGTCCGTGTAACCATGGTCGGCCAGGATCTTGAAACGCGTACCGAGGATCTTGCCGTCCTTGGTGCCAGCCATTTCTGCCGTGATGTGGTAGTCACGGGCAAAACTGTCTGCCTGCAGGTTTTCACTGCGGTCTTCGATCCACTTTACCGGTTTGCCTACCAGGAATGAAACGGCAATGGCAATGACATATCCGGGGTAAACGGGCACTTTGCCGCCGAAGCCACCTCCGATGTCCGGCGCGATCACGCGAACCTTCTCTTCAGTGAGGCCTACATGGCCGGCTACCAGCGCGATCACGGTACGGATGGCATGGGGCGCCTGCGTGGTCATGTACATCGTCAGGTGATTGTTCACCTTGTCGTAGTCAGCTACGCAACCGCAGGTTTCGATCGATGCCACATGGATACGTGGGATGTGCATCTGCTCTTTTACGACGACATCGGCCGTTTCGAAGAGTTTGTCTGTTTTCTCCTTATCGCCCACCTTCCAGTTCCAGATATGGTTATCTGTCTTGCCGGGTTTATCGTTCCTCAGGACAGGAGCGGAGGGATCGAGTGCCTTGAAGGGGTCGATGACCGGTTTCATGGGCTCGTATTCCACGTTCACGGCCTCACGTCCGTCGCGTGCGGCATACTTGGTGGTTGCGATCACGGCTGCAACCTCCTGGCTTTGGTACATCACGGTGTCCGTGGGCAATACCATCTGCGTGTCGCTCATCAGCGTGGGCATCCAGTGGAGGTTGTATTTCTCCAGGTCGCGACCGGTAACCACGGCAACTACCCCGGGGACTTTCAGCGCTTCCTCGATGTTGATTTTCTTGATCTTGGCATATGCGTATGGACTGCGTACGATATCCATATACAGCATGCCGGGCAGCTTCACGTCATCGACGTAGTTGCCTTTTCCCTGGATGAAACGGGCGTCCTCCTTGCGTTTCAGGGAGTGTCCCATCCCTCCGATGGACTTCGAAGTCTTACATTGAATCATGATGATTAATTTATGTGTTGAATGATGGGATCAGACGAATTCGGGCTCAGTGGAAGGTGTTTCTTCTCCGCGCATCTTCGCACCCGCCCACTGCACGGCCTTGACGATATTGTTATAACCGGTGCAACGGCACAGATTACCGGAGATGCCCCAACGGATCTCATCCTCTGTCGGGTTGTTGTTGTGTTCGAGGAGTTCCACGCAACGCATGATCATGCCCGGCGTGCAGAAGCCGCAATGCAGCCCATGGTTTTCCTTGAACCCTTCCTGGAGTGGATGGAGCGGACCACCCTCGGGAGCCAGCCCCTCGATGGTAGTGATGCTGTGCCCGTCGGCTTGAACGGCCAGCACGGTGCAGCTCTTGATGCTCTTGCCGTCCAGCAGAATAGTACAGGCGCCACAACTGCTGGTATCGCATCCGATGTGGGTGCCGGTCATGTTGAGGACCTCGCGGATCATGTGTACGAGGAGAAGCCTGGGTTCTACTTCCAGCTCATGCTTTGTACCGTTGACGGTGACTGATATCTTCCTGGTCATATTTATATTGTTTCTACGATTTAATATTTAAGACTGAGCTCTTTCAGCGGCCTTTTTGATCATCCGCTTGACCAGCACTCCGGTCACGTGGCGCTTGTATTCTTCAGATCCGCGGAGATCAGCGCTGGGGCTGCAATCTTCCGAAGCGAAGCGAGCGGCAAGTTCAATGGTTTCGTCGCTCAGCGGTTTGCCGATCAGCGCTTCTTCACTGCGGGCAGCCCTCAGCGGAACAGGATTGACATTGGTCAGTCCGATACCTGCCGCCGTGACCACGCCAGATTCATCCAGCGTGATCTGTACCGCAACTCCGGAAGTGGCGTAATCGCCAACTTTACGTTCCAGCTTGTGATACGCATTGCCCGTACCCTTGGGCGGAACCGGCAAACGGATCTCTGTCAGGATCTCGCCTTGCTGGATGGCCGTCATATAGAAACCATAAAAGAAATCATCGATCGGAACGGAACGTTCTCCATCAGCACCCGTGATGATCACAGAAGCCCGCAAGGCGATCATCACCGCCGGATGGTCGTTTGCTGCGTCGCCATGCGCCAGGTTACCACCCAGGGTACCCATGTTACGCACCTGAGGATCTGCAATGAGTTTGGTGACATCCTTGAAGATCGGAAAATGTCTGCCGAGCAGTTCCGAGTGTTCCAGTTGCGACTCCCTGACCAGGGCGCCGATGTGGATCGTGCCGTCCACATCCTCGACAATTTCTGACAATCCCGGGATCCGGTTGATGTCGATGAGATACGACGGGGTCGCAAACCTCAGCTTCATCATTGGAATGAGGCTGTGTCCGCCAGAAAGCACTTTGGCTTCATCTCCGTGCTCGTTGAGCAGGGCGATCGCCTCAGCCAGCGTGGCTGGTGATTCGTAGTTGAATGACTGAGCAATCATCGTGTATGGGTTTTAAACTTATGGATTCAGTTCCGTCGTCTTTGTCCGGACACTTGGGCGGAACCATTTAGGTATTTATATATGCGTTGGAAGCCGAGACGGCCCCCGCCGGGGAACATATTCTTCCATAACCAGGGTAAACTGCCGTTCATCCATACGCCCACAAATAGCAACAGGGTGCCGGAATAATAGAGCGGCTGTCCGCCCTGGCGGATCACACTGAACATTATCATGACCAAGCCTGGAATGGAAAATAAAAGCGCGTAGATGGTTTTTACCCCTCTTCTGTTGAAGACGATCGCCAATAGGGTCAACATACCCAGTGCTGCCGTGATCGTGATCGTGAGCGGGGAGTTGTGTGTGAGGGAGGATGTGGTCACTACGCCCTCACCGCAAAGCATGGCAGTGGATGTGAATGCCATGATGCAGAAAGGACATTTCGGTAACAGCGCCAGCAGGAGCCAGGACGCGATGCCCATTTTGGGGCGCACAGCTGTTTGCCGGTCAGGGCAATGATTACAGTTATTGTGCATGGTTGACAAGCCTCGTTAAATTTCGACAACATAATTTTTTAAAAAATGTTCTGATTTTTTTTTCAACGATGAAATATGCATAATTACTGACTACACGAAGGTAATTTGGGTTAATTTTCGTGAGTCTTCCCACCGGTTTATTGCCGGATTGCGCCGGAAATCGGCTGTTGAATGTTGATGCCCGAAATTCAATGTTGGGCCTGAGGTTCGATCCTGTGCACGGATGTACCTACCGTGCCATCTCCACCACCTCGCAATCCCGGATATCAGACCCTTCCACTGTAAACCGGATCAGCGTACGCACCTTGTGCCAACCCTGCTTCCCTGCGGCACCCGGGTTCATGTGCAGGCAACCCAACCTGGGGTCATGCATCACTTTGAGGATATGCGAGTGGCCTGTAATGAAGAGTCCCGGCCGATGTTCTTGTAAGAGTATCCGGGCTTTCGGAGTATATCTTCCGGGAAAACCGCCGATGTGGATCATCAGCACCTTCAGATCCTCGCACGACCAGCAGCGAAACTCCGGGTGGATCGACCGGATATCGTACCCGTCGATGTTACCAAAGACGCCGGTCAGCGGCCGGAAATCTGCCAGCCGGTCCGACAATGACCGGTCACCAAAATCTCCGGCATGCCAGATCTCATCACATTTTTCGAAATGTCGGAATACGGCATCATCCAGGAATCCATGCGTGTCGGAGATCAGGCCTATACGTTTCAACGTGATTGCGTTTATCTTTGCCGGACGAT
>CANHUK010000112.1 GCA_947463755.1 Chitinophagaceae bacterium | reverse complement strand
GCGGACGCATCATCACGCAAATGCGTGCTCAGTTTCCGGATGCGATGCCGGAAGCGGGGCATCCGGTGATCCAGATGGGATTCTGGCCCGGTGGCGACCGCGACGGCAATCCGTTTGTCACCGCCGACACTACGTTGCGGGTTGCGGAGGCGTTGCGTGGCAGTATCATCAAGTGCTACTACATGGAGGTGCGTCGTTTGAAGCGCCGGTTGACATTCGAGGGCGTGGAAGCACCGCTTCAGGATCTGGAGCGTAAGCTCTACGATAACATTTTCATCCCCGGCTTGAGGACGGAACTGACGAAAGAAGAGATCCTTTCGACACTTACACAGATCCGGGAGACCATGTTGTATCAGCATAATGGTCTGTTCATAACGATGGTGGACAGTCTGATGAACAAAGTCATGCTGTTTGGTTTGTATTTCGCTTCCCTTGATATCCGTCAGGACAGCTCGGTGCATGGAAAAGTTCTCGAGCAACTCTCTGAAGCCGGGTTGGGTTTGCCTTCCGAATACCCTGCAATGTCATCCGCCGATCAGGAGGCTTGCCTTACGAATTTATCTTCTGCCATACCCGAAGACATCGTTATCGATGGCATGGCTGGAGAGACACTGGAGTCCATCCGTGTGATCCGCCGCATTCAGGCGATGAATGGTGAGGCCGGCGCGGGTCGTTACATCATCAGCCAATGCAACAGTGCGCGTCATCTGATGGAGGTGCTTGCTTTATTTGTACTCGCCGGCTGGGACCGTCATTCGATCTCGGTAGACATTGTGCCGCTGTTCGAGACGATCGATGATCTGCTCCGGGCAGAGCGCATCATGGAGGAATTGTACAATCTGCCGGGCTATCGTGCGCATTTGGCGCAGCGGGGCAACCGGCAGACCATCATGCTTGGATTCAGTGATGGCACCAAGGATGGTGGCTATCTTATGGCGAATTTCAGTATCTATCGCGCCAAGGAGGAGTTGACCCGCATTTCCAGGCAATATGGGATCGAAGTGGTGTTCTTCGATGGCCGTGGCGGTCCTCCTGCCCGTGGCGGGGGCAAGACCCACAAGTTTTATGCGTCCCTGGGCCGGAACATCGCCAATCGCGAGATCCAGTTGACCGTGCAGGGTCAGACGGTGAGTTCGAATTTCGGTACGGTGGATGCGGCCCAGTACAATATTGAGCAGCTGTTGCACGCCGGCCTGAGTAACGATCTGTTATCCGAGCATCCGGTGACGATGGAGGTTTCTGATCAGCGTTTGCTGGAGGAGTTGAGTGTGATCGGTCATGAGGCGTATGTGCATCTTAGGGAGCATCCCCATTTCCTGGATTATCTGGGGCATGCCAGTCCGCTTCGGTTCTATGCAGAGACCAATATCGGCAGTCGTCCGGCGAAGCGTGGCGCATCCGGTCGGCTGAGTTTAAAGGACCTTCGGGCGATCCCTTTCGTTGGCGCCTGGAGCCAGCTCAAGCAGAACGTGACCGGGTATTACGGTGTGGGAACAGCTCTGCGCCGAATGGACGAGGAGGGCAGGCTTTCTGATGTCAAGGGACTCTATCAGCGTTCCGCTTTTTTCAAGACGCTGATCGATAATTGTGAAATGGCGATGCAGAAATGTCATTTCCCGCTTACGCGATTCTTAAGTGACCATCCCGTGTATGGCGAGATCTGGCATATGATCCATGGCGAATATGAACTCACCCGGAGGTACATCTTTCAATTGTCGGGCAAAACAGAACTGATGGCAGACTATCCGGTAGAGCAGTTGTCTGTGCAGATGCGGGAGCGCATTGTATTACCGCTGACAACTATCCAGCAGTTTGCCATCACAAAGGTTCGGGAACTGGAGGAGCGCATGATGCAGTCAGCAGACAAGGAGGTATATGAAAAGCTGGTGATGCGTTGTTCCTTTGGGATCATCAATGCGGGCAGGAATTCTGCGTAGCCTGGAACTTGTCAGGCTGCTCCGGTCGCTGCCTTTTCGACTTCCTCCTTGGTGATGGAGGACACATTCTGAGGGATATGGCATCTTCCGTTGAAGATCACGGAAGGTTCTACATGCAGGCTGCCCGTGAAGATATCTCCCTGGATATTGGCCTGCCCCAGCAGGGCGACGTTTCTGGGGGCGTGTATGTTTCCGAAGACCCTGCCGTTTATACGTGCCATGGGGCTTCGGAGTTCTCCAATGATTACCCCTGTTTCTCCCACAATGATCGTGGTTGAGCAATCCACATTTCCATGAATGGTACCATCCACGATGAGCGGTTTGGTACTGACTACTTTTCCGCTCAATACGGTACCCTGCCCGATGAATGCACTTTGGGCCTCATCCGGATCCGGAGGTTTGGATTTTTTATACCATGGGAACGGCATGGGCGCAAGTTATCACGTAATTTTTTGAGATGCAAGGGGGTAGGGTTTCCTGTGAAAAAAAAGAGGGGCGGCTGGAAAGCCGCCCCGAGGCAAAATCGACCCAACGTATGACTGCCTAAAACTTGTAGACGGCGGCCAGCAGGAAACTTGCGTCTCCATTTCTCGCTACACCGGATTTGTTACTGAAGATCTTTCCAGTGGCGGATTCTACCCTGAATTCGGGGATCAGGGTGAGGCTACCCATATGAATGTTACCCGACAGGGTGTTGGCGAATACAGCGGCTCCTTCCGGGGCGAATGACATGGCTGCAAGACTATTCTTGTCGCTGAAGTATTCAGAGCGGAGTGTGATGCCAAAACCCGGGGTGGGGTCCAGATTAAGATAGAGGGCAGACCCCCACCATTTCGTGGACTTTTCGTCGTATTTGCTGTTTTGCTGGAATCGGTTGGAGGCGACCGTACCGTTGAAGCCGAGGCTGAAGAGATCGCTGGCTTTGGCGGTCAGTACCAGGTCGAACTGACCGGTCCGGGCACTGTCTGTAAAGCGTTTGCCCCCAACATAGTTGACATATGCTTTTACGTCGTCAGATAGGGCAACAGAATACTGTGCGAGCACATATTTGCTGCTGTTGATCGGTGCTGTTTTGAAATCGGTCGGGTTGGCGATCCCGAGCATGAAGCCACTTTTACCGGCGGTGATCTCCGCTTTCAGGCCTGTGTGGAAGAAAGGGCCATACGAGAACATGTATGACATGGAATAGTTACGATTCGCAGGTGCGTCGACGAGTTCGTATCCAACGTGTGTGGCCCAGCTTCCGGCAGTGAACTTTAGCCAGTCCTTGGCCTGGTAACTGATGTACAACTGTTTGATCGCAGAGGTCAGGCCGGTTTCGTTGTAAGAGAATTCCTGGGCTCTTTTTCCGATGCCGATATCAGCGGTCATACTCACTTTACCCTTGGTATAGTCCACTTTCATGGAGGCCATGCCCAATTCAAAGGAGTTGTGTGAGTTGGTAAAGCTTGTCCGGTTATTCCCGGGGGTGCTCATGAAGTCGGATCGAAAGTAAGCATCGGCGAATCCGCTGAATGTGGCGGTTCCTTTCTCTTCCTTGGGGGCTGTTTCCTGGGCGATGACATGCGCGGAGATACTGATGGCACTTGCCATCAAACAGAGTTTTCGTAACATTGTAATGGTTTTTTTATTTGCAATGGGGTGCAGTGGTGAAGTCGGTCCTGGTACGACCGGTCTTCGTCTGCTGTGCCCTTTTTCTTAATACATTTTCATCAGGCTTCGGTTTCCTCAAGGATGCCGCTTGCTTCGTTCTTTACGAGCAGTGTGCCCTGCACGTAGTTTTCATTGTGCTGTGTGGCATCGAGGCCCTTTTCTTCTTCTTCCATGGAGACCCTCAGGGGCAGGATGAAGTTGATGAACTTGAAGATCAGGAAGGAGACCACGAAGCTGTATGTAACCGCAATGGCCATCGCTTTGAGCTGGGTCACAAAAAATTCCATGTTTCCGTAGAATAGTCCGTCGTTGCCTGCAACGTTTACTGCTTTGGAGGCGAATACGCCTGTGAGCAACATACCTACGATACCACCGAGACCATGGCAGGGAAATACATCAAGGGTGTCGTCAAGTTTTGACTTGGACTTGTAGAATACGGCAATGTTGGAAATGATGGCGGCGACCACACCGATGAATATGCTTTGCGGAATACCGACAAATCCGGCGCCAGGAGTGATGGCTACCAGTCCGACGACGGCACCGATACAGAATCCGAGGACAGACGGTTTCTTACCTTTCAGCACATCGAAGAACATCCAGGAAAGGCCTGCGGCGGCGGCGGCCGTGTTGGTAGTTGCGAAGGCGGATACCGCGAGGGCGTTGGCGGCGAGTGCGGATCCTGCATTGAAACCGAACCAGCCGAACCACAGGAGGCCGGTACCGATGAGCACGTATGGTACGTTAGCGGGGGGAACTTCTTCGCCTTCGAGGTGAACGCGGCGGCGCTTCAGCACCAGGGCTCCGGCAAGGGCAGCGCATCCGGCAGAAATATGCACGACCGTGCCGCCGGCGAAGTCGAGGGCGCCCCACTTGAACAGGAATCCGTCAGGATGCCAGCTCCAGTGTGCGAGGGGCGCGTACACCAGGATGCAGAACAGGACGGTGAAGAGGATGTATGCATTGAAGCGGATGCGCTCTGCTACGGCACCGACTACAAGACCGGGCGTGATGATGGCGAACATCAGCTGGAATAATGAAAACAGGGATTTCGGGATGGTCGGGGCCAGGCTCCAGGGCTCACCGGAGTTGACATCTTTGAAGAACAGAAAGGTCGACGGGTTACCTATAAATCCGCCGATGGAGTCACCAAAGGCGAGGCTGAAGCCGAATACGATCCAGAGGACGCTGACGACCCCGGCGGCAACAACACTTTTGATCATGGTCGAGATCACGTTCTTCCGGTGGACCATTCCTCCGTAGAAGAAGGCCAGTCCGGGAGTCATTAGAAACACGAGGGCAGTCGCTACCAATATCCAGGAGATGTCTGCCGCACTATATTTTCCGGCATCATCGAAATTGGGGAGTACGGGTGTGAAGATAGCGGCTATGGCCAGTGCCACCAGCAGGACGAAAGGTGCTGCTTCCTTAAATCCGATTTTTTTCATGTTCGTCAGGTTTTGTTGAGTGATTGCTGTGATACTTATGCAATTTTAACATTAATAAACCATAAACAAAACAGCTTGGTTCTTTAATTATAAACATATAAATAATTAAAATATGATTGTTAAAGCCTTTAAATTTTTAATAAAATATTGTAATACAATAGATTAAGACAATTATGCTATTGATATCCAATCTTGCTTTAATTATTAAAAAAAACATATAATAAATAATATAATATATGTTTTTGAGCAAAAAAAAACCATCCGTGATGTCGCGGATGGTCATGGGGGATGTTGGTTGTTTTATCAGGGAACGAGTATGCTTTTGTCTCTGGATTCGAGCATGGATTGTCCGGTGAGGTATTCGTCTACTTTTCTGGCACATTCGCGTCCTTCGCTGATGGCCCAGACGACGAGTGATTGACCTCTGCGCATGTCGCCACAGCTGAAGATGCGGGTAATATTGGTCTGGTAGTCTTTTTCCGAGGCTTTGACATTGCCGCGTTCATCAAGTGAGATGTCCAGTTCGCGGATCAACCCTTCCTGTTGCGGTTGGGTGAAGCCCATGGCCAGCAGGGCGAGTTCGCAGGGGATGACGGATTCCGAGCCGGGTCTTTCCTCGAAGCGGGCAGGCTTGCCGTCTTCGGAGATCTTCCAGTCGAGTTCTACGATACGCAGGGCTTTGAGGTTACCATTTTCGTCTCCAATGAATTCCTTGGTGGCGACGGCCCATCGTCTCTCGCATCCTTCTTCGTGCGAGGTGGAGGTTTTGAGTACCATGGGGTAGGTCGGCCAGGGCATGAGCGGGCTGCGGCCCTCGGGTGGTTTCGGCAGCAGTTCGAATTGGGTGATGCTTTTTGCGCCTTGTCGGTTTGAGGTGCCTACGCAGTCGCTCCCGGTATCTCCGCCTCCGATCACCACGACATGTTTTCCTGCGGCGGTGACTTCATTATCGAGCACATTGCTTTCGAGTTCCCGGCCTTCGATCGGAGAGCGACCGGCCACCCGTTTGTTCTGCT
>CANHUK010000111.1 GCA_947463755.1 Chitinophagaceae bacterium | reverse complement strand
TTCGACGATCGCCTTACGTTGTTCGATCATCCGATTGAAGAAGGTGCTTTTGCCCACATTGGGCCTGCCGACAATGGCAACGGTGAATCCGGGCATGGGTTGGAGTTTTATCGGGTGCAAGTTCCCTTAAAATGGGCAGGGCGCAAAATGCAATTGACAGTTGGCGTGTTTTAGCATCAGGAATATCCGTATTCCCGGAGATGCGTGTCGTTATCGCGCCAGCCGGGCCGTACCTTGACAAAGAGTTCCAGGAAGACCTTTCCGCCGAGGAAGGCTTCGATATCCTTTCGGGCATCAGTACCGAGCCTGCGGATCATCCGGCCGCCTTCTCCTATGAGAATGGCTTTTTGAGATTCTCGCTGTACAACGATATCTGCGGTGATCTTGGTAAGTGTCTGTTTCTCCTTGAATTCCCGGATCGCCACGGTGGTCTGGTAGGGAACTTCCTCGTCGAAGAGCTCATAGATCTTTTCGCGAACGATCTCCGATACAAAAAAACGGGTAGGCATGTCCGTTAGGTCGTCCGGCGCGAAGAAGGCCTCGCCCTCGGGCAACAATTCAAGGATGGAAGTCAGAATCTGATCCAGGTTGCTTCCCCGCAGTGCGGAAGCGGGGATGACCATCTTCGCATAAGGACGCTGACGGAAGAAATCGGTCACCCGGCTCACCTGATCAGGTTTGGCCATATCGGTCTTGTTGACCACGACGATGGCCGGTACTTTCAATCTCAGTGCAGAAAAAATTGCATCCGACTCTTCCGTCGGTCGACGTACATCCACCAGCAACAGGGCGACATCCGCATCCTCCAGGGAGGATTTAACAGCCTGCATCATCTTTTCATGCAGTTTGTATTCCGGCTGAATGATGCCGGGTGTGTCTGAGAAGATGATCTGATGCTCCGGTCCGTTGAGGAAGGCACGGATGCGGTGACGCGTGGTCTGAGATTTATGTGAGACGATGGCGAGCTTCTCCCCGACCAACGCATTGACGAGGGTGCTCTTGCCCGCGTTGGGCCTGCCGAAGATGCTGACGAATCCGGATTTCATGAATAATGCAAAGGTACATTTTTAAATAGGTTTGGTGGTTTGGATGCGTGGGTGTATATTTGCAATACAAATCGCGAAGTAGAGCAGCGGTAGCTCGTCGGGCTCATAACCCGAAGGTCGGAGGTTCGATCCCTCCCTTCGCAACAGAGGCAGCCAAATGGCTGCTTTTTTTATGCCCCTGATTTTTCGGGAGCATATCGAACCAAAAAAGAGACATATCGTTATTTGTGCAGCCGTTAACTTTGCGGCGCGATATCGCAATTTTTGTACAGCGTTTCCCGGGGTGCTTCCTTTCCGGCCATGGAGGAAAGGAGGCTGAGATCAAACCCGTAGAACCTGATCAGGGTAATGCCTGCGCAGGGAAGGACAGAGCCTCACTCCTCTCCTTTCCTGTTTTTGTGAACCCGGCCGAACCGGTGAGATGGTCCGGCTGATTATCAAAAACAGTCATGAAACAGACAATGACATTGTTGTGTGCGGGCCTCATCGCATTGAAGGCCGACGCACAGGTTTCTCAGGGCGGTCGCGTGACCGACGCCCTGCACGCCGGTGTATTGCCGGGTGCTACTATCCGTATCGAAGACAAGCGGCAGGCCGTGGCCGGAGACGACGGCAGGTTCCGGTTTGCCGGACTACCTGCAGGAACCTATCGGATCCAGATCTCAGCGGTAGGATACAGATCCAAAGACACGACCCTGAGCACCGGGACCTTCTGGGAGATCCCGCTCACGCCCGACCGGCCGCTGATGCAGCCCATAGAGAGAAGAGCCGTCCGGGCTTCGGAGACCGCTCCCTTCACCCAAACCACGCTGAAGGCCGCAGATATCGAGCGCAGGAATCTCGGGCAGGACATCCCCTTCCTGCTGGATCAGACACCATCGGTGGTGGTGCATTCAGATGCAGGAAACGGCGTAGGTTACACCGGCCTTCGGATACGCGGCACAGATGCCACGCGCATCAACATCACCCTGAATGGGATCCCTTACAACGATGCGGAATCGCAGGGGGTGTTCTTTGTCAACCTACCGGATTTTGCCTCCTCTGCATCCAATATCCAGATCCAGCGAGGGGTGGGCACCAGCACCAATGGAACCGGGGCCTTCGGTGCCAGCATTCACCTGAATACGAATGAAGTGCGGGAGAAAGCCTATGGAGAATTACACAACAGCTATGGGTCCTTCGATACCTGGCGACATACGCTGAAGACCGGCACGGGACTGATCCGCGACAAGTTCACCTTCGACACCCGGCTGTCGAGGATCACCAGCAATGGATTTGTGGACCGCGCCAAAAGCGACCTGCAATCGTTTTACGCATCCGGTGCCTATATCCTGTCTGACCGCTCCCTGCGTTTTAATATCTTCTCCGGCAAAGAAAAGACCTATCAGGCCTGGTACGGCATTCCGGAGACGAAGCTCGACAACGACCGGACCTTCAACCCTGCCGGAACCGAGAAAACAGGCAGTCCTTATGACAACGAAACCGATAACTATCGGCAGACACATTATCAACTGTTCTATAATCAGGCCTTCGGCAAACGACTCAGTATGCAGACGGCCCTGTTCTACACGCGCGGGCTTGGCTATTACGAACAATATAAGGCCAGTCGCCGGTTCAGCTCGATCGGACTACCTGCGCCCGTAGTCAATGGAACGGCCATCCAGCGGACTGATATCATCCGCCAGCTATGGCTCGACAATCACTTCTTCGGACAGACCTTCTCGCTTCAATACAAGGATGACCGCCGCGAGATCATCGGAGGTGGCGGCGGATCCGCCTACCTGGGCGACCACTACGGGAAGGTCATCTGGGCACAGCAGTCTGTCCCCAAGGATCATCGCTGGTACGATCTCGACGCTTCGAAAAGGGACATCAATAGCTATGTGAAGTGGCAGGAATCATTGACCGATCGTTTGCAGTTGTTTGCAGACCTCCAGTACCGGTATGTGACCTATGATCTCAACGGATTCCGTGACAATCCGAAGCTGATGGTGGACCAGACCTGGAATTTTCTGAACCCTAAGATCGGACTAACGTACAGAACGACCGCCGGACGGATCTATCTGTCATGGGCCGTGGCCAACAAGGAACCGAACCGCGACGATTTTGAAGCGGGCGCCGCTCAACTGCCAAAACGAGAGCAACTACACGATATTGAGGCCGGCATCGAGCGGGGAGGCGAGAAAACCTCCTGGGGTGCAACAGCTTATTACATGCGTTATCGCGACCAATTGGTGCTGACGGGGCGCATCAACGATGTTGGGGCCTACACACGCACCAATATACCGAACAGTTACCGGCTGGGATTGGAACTCACCGGCGCCCACCGGGTGACAGAACGCATCGACCTCCGGGGCAATCTGACGCTCAGCGACAACCGGATCATCGGGCTCACGGCCTTTTATGATGACTACGATAACGGCGGGCAGATCTCCGAATCCTTTGACCGGTCGGCCATCGCCTTCTCCCCCGCAGTCACGGGCGCACTGTCGCTCAACCTGCGGCCCACGAAGCAGACCGAAATTTCCCTTCCGGCGAAATATGTATCCCGGCAGTACCTCGATAATACCGGACGGAAGAGCCGGAGCCTCGATCCGTATTTCGTCCAGGACCTGCAGCTGACCTGGAAGCCGGAGATCAAGGGCGCGCTCAACACGGCGATCAGGTTACATATCAATAACCTGTTTGATGCCCGGTTTGAACCCAATGGTTACACCTTCAGCTATATGGCGGGTGGTGCCATGACGACGGAAAACTATTTCTTTCCAATGGCCGGCAGGAACCTGATGATCGGGCTATCGATCGGATGGTAACGTTAATGGTTACACGAAATAACATCCGTGGACATTGCATGTCGCGGCATCTAATGTTGAAAAGGCCCCATGGAGGGCCTTTTCTAATTTTAGATTATGTTTCACCTCAAAACCATGCATTATGAGAAACCCCGTTCGTCCGCTTCCTTTTTTTCTGATCTGCTGCCTGTTGCTGACCAATGCTTGTGGGCCTGCGCAAAAAGTTACCTCCTCCTGGAGAGATCCTGATCATGTCTCCGGGAAACGTTACCAGAAGGTGTTCATTTCTGCGATCACCGGCAATCACCGGGTGCGTGTTTCGCTCGAAGAACATATGGCCCGTGCCGCGCGCGACCAGGGGCTTGCGGTGGTGAGAAGTCTGGATGAATTTCCGGCCACGTTCACCCGGGAGACCACGCCCGATAAGGAGCGTATGCTATCGCGCATACGCACCATGGGATGTGACCTGATCTTTACGGTCTCTTTACTTGAAAAAAGAAGTGAGGCGCGCTATGTGCCGGGAACGCCCTACATGCCCTTTTCGGGCTACGGGATGCGGTTCAGGGGATTTTATCAGTATTGGTCGCCGATCATGTACGATCCGGGGTATTACACGACGGATCGTACCTATTCGATGGAGGGAAACCTGTTCGATGTGGAAAGTGAACGGTTAATATGGTCTGTACAGACGGAGTCATTCAATCCCGATCGGATCGATGCCTTCAGCCGGGGGCTGACGGAGGTGATGATGGAGCGGGCGGTCAGGGACCTTGGCATGCGGCGCTGACGCCTCCCTGTTGGATGCAGATGAGGGGCTTTCCGGCTCAGCCCGGAAACTGCTGTCGCCAGGCCAGCATGCCTCCCTGGAGGTTCTTCACATCTGTGAAGCCCATGGCTTCGAGCATCATGGCCGCCTGTCCGCTTCGGTTACCACTGCGGCAGTAGACGATGACCTCCCGATCTTTCAGTGTTTCAATGGCATCGACGTCGGCCGACATGATGCGTCCCAGTGGGTGGAGGTATCCGCCAATATTGAACTCTTCATGCTCATAGGGCTCACGAACGTCGATCAGGTTGAGTTGTTCTCCTGCATTGATCCGATGGTGCAGTTCTTCGATGGTGATGATATCCATGGTGTGAATTTTCGGTGTGGTGAATCAGATGATCCGGTGAATGATGGATGAGGATGTTGATCAGAGTTCTTCTTCCGGCTTCAGGGCCTCGCCGCCTTCGGGTCGCTCCGGCTTGGTCAGGGAGAGTCTGATATCCATCATCTGACCGGCACGGATGAGGTTGGGCCTGAGATCCTCTGCCAGGGGGGCGGGATTTTGCCAGTACACGAAGCCTGCCGTGGTATCGGTCAGGTCAGGGTCCAGGAGTACGACGCCCAGACTGATCCCGGTGGCTTCCAGCATGGCCTGCGCCTCGCCGTAGTTCATACCGAAGAGGTCGGGTACCGGCATCTGCTCCATGCCCACGCCGGCGCCGAGTACCAGGGAAACGATGGTACCCATCGGCACATCGCTGCCAGGGCGTATGCTCACGCCGTCGACCCGCTGGTCCTTCACGGCATTCTTGGCGATGTCAGGCACATAACTTGTATCCCCGAGCTTGAGGCCGCGGGCCCGCAGCTCCAGTTCTGCATTGCGGAACGACATACCCAGCAGGTTGGGCATGCTGATCACAGGTGCTGTCAACCGGTTGACCGTGAGGTAGATGGTCCGGTTCACCTTGACGGTGGCATCAGGATCCGGGAACTGCTTAAGGATCGTGAGGGCCGGAATGGTATCATAGAAGACAGAGTCCTGTACGAGTACCTCGAAACCTTCGTCCTCCAGGAATTTGACCGCCTCGGGGAGGCTCTTTCCCTTGACATCCGGCACCCGCAGGTACTTACCATGGCGGGTGAGCATGTTCAGGGTGAGGAAGAATATGAAAAAGATCAGGACGGAGAGTCCCGTTGCCGCGAGGATCTGCATCCAGATCGGACGTTTTTTCATGCCTTTTGCCACGGGCTGTCGTGTATTGCTTTTCATGATGAGCGGCGACTGAGGGCTTCGTCTACCAGTTTTGCATAGAAATCCGTCAGATTCCATCCCATCGCCCGCACCTGCTGGGGAACGATGCTGGCCTCCGACTGTCCGGGCACGGTGTTGATCTCCAGCAGGAAGGGTTCGCCGGCCTTTTCGTCATAGATAAAATCCATCCGGACGATC
>CANHUK010000110.1 GCA_947463755.1 Chitinophagaceae bacterium | reverse complement strand
GTGAATGGGTTCGGGTAATTCATGACCAATCGCTCACCGGCGAGGATATTGGGATTGACATTGGTACAGGCGGTTCCCTTCACCACTGGCAGCTGCTGGAAGTTCCGGAGCATGACCGACTGAAGCACCGTGTTATCCGCACAGAACCAGTTCTGGAGGATAGATGCATAGAGACTTCTGAAGTCGTACTGATGCGGAACGTTATCGTTCACTGAAGCGTTCAGCGGAATGGCCGGATTGTTTCCGATGACCCCGGGCTGGACATTCGATCCGAAAACGAATACCTGGGCTGCGGCGCCATGGTCGGTACCGACGCTGGAATTGGACTTGATGCGTCTGCCGAATTCGGAGAAGGTCATGCCCATGACCCGATCTTCGACTCCGAGTCCCTTGAGATCATCCATGAAAGCCTTGATGGCGTCGGACACACGCTGCAGCAAAAGGGCATGGTTACCCGTGGTCGTATCCGTGGTGTTGACCTGCACAGCATGGGTATCAAATCCACCGATGCTGACCATGTACACACGGGTTTTCAATCCCCCTTTTACGAGGCGCGCCACGATCTTCAACTGATCGGCGAGGCTATTCCCTGTGGGATAAGTGCCCTGCTGGGTTACCTTATCCGCCGCGGCCTTGATGCCCGTAGCGTACTGGGTGGTTTGGCGGGCGACATTTCGGATGTAAGTAAGTTCCTTGCCTGCCGGTGTATTCGGCGCGGGGTCCTGCACTCCATTGACCAGATTGTAAAACGAAGTCGGACTCGTGAGGCTCATACCCATACTCACCTCAGGTCCTTGCAGCGACAGCGAGGTCACCGATCCGATCTGAATGGCCGGGGGATCCGGCATGTTTGCATTCGGATAGCCAACCGGGAATGATGGGAACACCTCGTCCAGATAACGACCTGCCCATCCGCTGTTCAGGACTTCGCGGCTGTCGGAGGCGGACATCCAGATATCGGTGGCCCTGAAATGGGAGAAGTTCGGGGTGGGATAGCCTACCGACTGGATGATGCTGAGCTTACCATCGTTGAAAAGCGACTGCAATCCTTTCATGGCCGGATGAAGACCTGTCTTGTCATTGCCTGCCAATGTCAGGATCTTGTCTTCAGGAATGGCGATATTGCTGCGGGCATTCTTATACAGCGCGTAGGAATCCCTGGGGATGACCATGTTCAGGCCATCGTTCCCCCCATTCAACTGAATGATGACCAGCACATGATCCGTTTCGGCGGACAGGTTCATCATCGCATCCAGCAGCGGAGATGGTGTCAGCGCCTTGACGGCATAGCCATTGATCACGGAGGGCACCATGGCCGCAGGCAGTACCTTTTGGATGAAGTCTCTTCTTTTCATGTCTGCGGGATTGATCAGGCCAGTTGATATTCCGGAAGGTTCATGAGGTATTTCAGCAGGGTCTGCAGTCGCGTCTGCACAACACGCAGAGCGGCCGCATCCGCCGGATTGGCGATGTGTGCCGTCCAGGCATTGGTCCAGTAGTAATCCTGGTCCTGTCCGCTGAGGAGGATGTCCTTCTTCAGTTGATTGCGACTGGTCAGTGACAGTGGCAGCTGGAAAAGATGCGCTACGATATCTGCAATGAGCACATTGGGATCGCCGGGGTTCGGAAACCGCTTGGCATACACCACATGATCAATGACGATCTTCCGGTTGCTGGCTGTGTATCCATTGCCCACCATGATGTCGGAAAATTGTATCCGCTTGGGATAAGTGTCGGAATTCAGCCAGATCCCATAGAAATTAGGGGTCTGATAGTAAGCCTTCCAACCTGACACATCCGGTGGGTCTGCCAATCCCTGCTGCATCTGAAATCCCCAGTTCCGGACATAGTTCCAATGAACATATTGAGCGGCATAATCTGTGGCGGGAGGAAATACTACGCCAAACTCCCGGCACATACTTGCGATCAAGTCAACCGGACTTTTGATCTGGCAGCCATGGGCGAGCGGGTCGAAGAAATGACGGCTCTTGAACAGCCGGGCCAGCACGGGCTTCACCTCCCAGTTCGAGGCGACCAGCAACTGCGCAAGCGGCTCGATCACATTCGTCTGGGTCTGCGCGTCGATCTCGTAGTAGACGAACCAGCGGTAGAGACGGGTTACGATATACCTGGATACCTCCGCCGATTTCGAAAAGATCATATCGATCAGTTCATCGAGTTCAGCATCACCGGCGGTCGCTCCCGTGCGCCCCTTGATGACCCGGTTTCCATAAAATGAGCTGAAGGTCTTGTCGGTGGTATCATGACGCGTCGCGTCGAAATAGGAGATATTTTTCGTTGAGTCGTTGCGCCATCCGGTCAGCACCCGGGCAGCGGCCTTCACGTCATCCTCGGTGTAGTTCGGGTTGTTCTCCTTCCCCAGGGTGAAGAGTTCCTGCAATTCCCGTCCGTAGTTCTCATCAGGAGCCGTCCTGGTGTTGAGCTGTCCGTTGAGGTACACCAGCATCGCCGGGTCAACGCTCATGGCACGCACCAGTGTTTTCACATTTCCCAGGGCATTGTCCCGAAGCAACTTGACATGCTTGTACATGTAGATGGAGTTTCCGACATCGTTGACTTCGTTTGCAAAGTGATTGTGCCAAAACAATGTCATCTTCTCCCGCAGGCTTCTATCCTGATTTAGAATGACACCCATCCACCAGTTGCGCAGGGAGTTCCTGCGGTTGCCTTCAACTGTGCCGTCCGCGGTACGGGTATTTACCCAGGTCTGCCCGACGTTGACCGTCAGGTCAGGATCCGTGGTCGGGGTATTGGTATTGGTATAATTCTTCAGCGGGGGATCCGGCATGGGAGCCGTCGGGTTCAGGAGTTCATCCACCGCAACTGAAGGAGACTTGGAAAGAAAATAAGCGATGTCATCGTGGCTCGCCCCGAACATCACGCGTTTGAGCAGATGACAGACCTCATCCCTGGTCCAGGGGCTGGTGTGTGGCTGAAGTCCGGAAGCCCACTGATGTCCGGCGGTCTGGAATGATGCGGCGGTCGACGGGACTTTCCGGCCTGGCGCCAGGAACGTTCTTCTTTCCATAAGGGAATAATTTTCCTTACCGGTCTCTCCATCAAACACCCACCCACATCCGGCTTCAGTTGTCTACTGCAATAAATATACCAAATCCCCTCCGTTCATACAAGTATGCGGCCGCAGATCTGTCAATGGAACCGTTCGATGATCCCGGCGATGCCCTGTCCACCGCCGACACAAGCGGTTACCAGGCCGTAGCGCTTTTGCAGTCTATTGAGATCGTGCAGGATCTGCACGGTCAGTTTACAGCCGGTACAACCCAGCGGATGGCCCAGCGCGATGGCGCCTCCGTTGATATTCACCTTCTCCGGATCCATCCCCAGGGTGCGCATAACGGCCAGGGCCTGGGCGGCAAAAGCCTCATTGAGTTCGATCAGGTCGATGTCTCCCAACTGCATGCCGGCCTGTTTCAGGGCCTTCGGAACGGCCTCCACCGGCCCAATGCCCATGACCCGCGGATGCACACCGGCCGAAACAGCGGTGACCAGCCTGCCCATGGGTTTCAACCCGAGTTCATTCACCATCCGCTCCGACATGACGATCACGAAAGCCGCGCCATCACTGGTTTGGGAGGCATTACCGGCCGTAACGGTACCTCCCTGCGCGAAGGCCGGCTTCAGTTTGGCGAGGGCCTCCGGCGTGGTTTCGCGGCGCACGCCCTCGTCAGTATCCACGACATAGCTGCGCTTCTGACGTTTCGAACGCTCATCGAGATACACTTCCTCCACCGTGACCGGCAGGATGCCGGGCTTGAAATGTCCGGAATCAATGGCCTGCATGGCCTTCACATGCGACTGCCATGAGAAATGATCCTGGTCTTCGCGAGATACCCCGTATTGGCGGGCCACAGCCTCCGCTGTTAGTCCCATGTTAAGGTAATAATCCGGTTCATCGCTGGCAATGGAATAGGCCGGCACGGTCTTCCACCCCGCCGAAGGCACCATCGTCATACTCTCGGTTCCCCCTGCGACGATACATTCGGCCATGCCCGACCGGATCTTGGCCGTGGCCATGGCAATGGCTTCGAGTCCGGATGCACAGTAGCGGTTGATGGTGATCCCCGGGGCATGCATCCCAATGGCGCGGGCGGCGATGATGCGCCCAACCTGCAGGCCCTGTTCCGCCTCAGGAACAGCATTGCCAACGATGACGTCATCCACCCGGGCGCCGTCCAGCTGCGGGACGGAAGCCATCAGGCCCCTGATGACCTCGATCGCCAGGTCGTCCGGCCTGGTGAACCTGAATCCACCCTTCTTCGACTTCGTGACCGCCGTTCGGTAACCGGCGACGATGTAAGCGTCCTGCATAGTCAGATGATTTTATCGGTACATAAAAATAACCAAATCGGATCAAAGTAGTTGCATGAACAACCATTTTATTTGGATGTCCGTCAACTTTTGCATGCCCGTCCACGGCCAAGGGCTCTGCACCCTATCTTTGCGGCATCATGTACAGACTCCTTCGATCCGCGCTCTTCAGGTTTGATGCGGAAACTGTCCACCACTGGGCCATGGGGGCATTGGGATTGGCGGTGAGGACACCGCTGGTATCGCAGATGATGTCGCGGGCCTGCTCCGTTCGGGACAGTGCACTGGAACGCAGTGTATTCGGACTCCGGTTTCCGAACCCCGTAGGGCTGGGAGCCGGATTCGACAAGAATGCCAGATATCTCCGGGAATTATCTGCCCTGGGCTTCGGATTTGTGGAGATCGGCACCATCACCCCCAGGGCGCAGGATGGCAATGAAAAGCCCCGGCTATTCCGGCTTCCGGCCGATCGGGCGCTGATCAACCGGATGGGCTTCAATAACGAAGGTGTGGAGGCGGCAGCCCGCCGGCTTGCAACCTGGAAGGATAAAAATGCGTCTGACATGATCATCGGTGGCAACATCGGCAAGAACAAGTCAACGCCGAACGAGGAGGCCTGGCGGGATTACGATATCTGCTTCAGGCGCCTGCATGCACTGGCGGACTACTTCGTCGTGAATGTGAGCTCTCCGAACACACCCGGTCTGCGGGCCCTGCAGGAGAAAGATGCGCTGTCGCGGATCCTGTCGAACCTGCAGGAGATCAACGCAGGCATGCTTCACCGCAAGCCTTTGCTGCTGAAGATCGCGCCGGACCTGACCGAAGGGCAACTGGAGGACATCGTGGCACTGGCCGGTGAAGTGGAACTGGACGGACTGGTGGCGACCAATACGACGATCTCGCGGGAGGGTTTGTCACCCGCATCCTCTGCCCTCGCCGAAACGATCGGAGCCGGGGGACTGAGTGGTGCACCTTTACGCGAAGCTTCGACCGGCATCCTGCGGCGGATCGTGACCTTGTCAGCAGGACGCATCCCGGTCATCGCCAGTGGCGGGATCTTCACCGCCACGGATGCCCGTGAAAAACTGGAGGCCGGCGCTTCACTGGTGCAGATCTGGACCGGATTCGTGTACGAAGGGCCTTTGGCTGCGGCGAATATCTGCCGGGGACTGCTGCAGAAAAACTGACTCGGAGCATGTGAAAGCCGGGCAATCAAGATAAAAATTAAAGGACAGATATATAATTATGGAACATCTCCTGACTTACGACTCGGCTGTGAGCCTCATTACCCTGGCATTACTCGAAATCGTGCTGGGCATCGATAATGTGATCTTTGTTTCCATCCTCATGGGCAGGCTTCCGGCCAAAAAACGGCTGGCGGCCAGAAGGATCTGGATGATCGCGGGCATCACTGCCCGGGTACTGCTGTTGATGGCGCTGGGCTGGCTGGTGGCGAACGGCAGCCGAGAATTATTTGGGATAGATCTGGGCGACCGTCACGTAGGCTTCAACCTGCGGAATGTGATCATGTTTGTCGGTGGTCTGTTCCTGCTTTACAAAACCGTAAAAGAGATACATGCCAAACTGGAAGGCGATGAGCATGTTTCCGCCAACGTAAGCGGAAGCGCAGAAAGCATGTTCGCCGCGATCATGGGACAGATCATCCTGGTGGACATGGTCTTTTCCTTCGACAGCATCATCACGGCCGTAGG
>CANHUK010000109.1 GCA_947463755.1 Chitinophagaceae bacterium | reverse complement strand
TGCCAAATTTTTTGTTGTAGTTAAAGAAGGCCTGCGCCATCCAGTAACCACGGAGACTCGAGGTGATGCCCCCGCTGTTATCGGCCGGCGTGGCTGTGCTCAGGATCCGGGGGATGAACCGCAGGTTCTCCTGGGTCGTGGCCCGGATGTTGGCATCGGTCGTGAATCTCAGATCCTTATTGAAATTGATCGTCGCATAAGTATAGAGATTCATCGAGAGGATCTCATATTCGTTCTTGCGATACAACGCCTCGGCGACCGGGTTACGGCGTCCGCCCTGAACAGGTGCCAGCGTGCCATCGGGGTAGTAGATCCGGAAGGTTGGTGGCCGCTGTATGGCCTGCTGGAGGGTGGCACCGTCATCGATGCGGTTCTCGGTAGTGTAGGATAGCTGGAGATTGTTGCCTGCGGAGAATTTAGCGTTAGGCTTATAATCCATGTTGAAACGACCACGCAACGTACGGGCATAACTGTTGAGGATAATGCCCTCATCATTCAGATAACCAATACCACCGTAATAGTTCAACCCTTTGCTGCCGCCACTGACGCTCAGATCCAGTTGTTGACGGATCCCCGTGCGGGTGAGCAGGTCCTGGTGATCGTTATCGGCATTGTATGAAGGATTCAGCGAATCCGCATTCAGGTTGCCGCCGCCGCTGCGTTTGAATTCATACAAACGACGCTCCTGGGCATTGGCCTGCTCGATCTTATGCGACAGCTGACTTCCGCTGGTCATGTACCTGACCTGGATCAGGGGCTTGGCCTCCCGGCCGCGCTTAGTGGTGATGATGATGACACCGTTGGCGGACCGGGATCCATAAATGGCGGCAGAGGCCGCATCCTTCAGGATCTCCACTGATTCGATGTCGTTGGGATTCAGTCCCGATATATCAACCCCCTGGGCGCCGTCTACAATAAAGAGCGGATCGGCCCCACCTTGCAGGGTGCCGATGCCGCGGATACGGATCGAGGCATCCGCACCGGGTCGGCCGGAGGCCTGTGCGATCTGAAGACCCGGAGCCAGGCCCTGCAACGCATCCGCCAGATCCTTGGGCTGACGCTGCGTGATCTGGGTACTGTTCACTGAGGTGATGGCACCCGTAACATCCCGTTTCTTTTGTGTGCCATAACCCACGACCACCACATCCTCCAGATTGGAACTGCCCTGGATCATGACCGGATTCAGGGTCTTCCGGTTTCCCACCGTCTCCAGTACGTCCGTAAATCCGATGGAAGAGAATACAATAACGGATCTGGCATCGGGCACCTTGAGCGTATACCTGCCCCGCTCATCGGTCAGTGTGCCGGCAGGCTGGCCTTTCACGCCCACACTTACGCCTTCAATGGCTTTTCCGGCCGCATCCTTTACGACACCGGAGACCGTTAATTGCTGCGCCTGAACGGCTGTGAACCCAAACAGGGCCAGGGCCAGATAAATACCCCTGATGCAGGCGACCGACCACCAGGGCAGGTCTTTTCTTCGATTCGTCTTCAACATGTGTTTCCTTGTTTTTAAACCTTGAAGCCGGTACGATGATCGAAGACATCCGAATGAACGCCAAAGACGCAGGTCCGTCGAATCGCTGATGGCAGCACCGAAGAGATGCGCACCAATCGAAACCCTTCAACCCCACGTCATCGACCGTCCTTTTCATACGGACAAACAACCGATCCTCGAACGGAATAGTAATGCTACGCCGATTCCCTGTTTATTGCATATCTATACATGCTGAATAATTTAAAATTAATTGACTTTTTTGATATAGTTATTTAGATTTTATCTTGATTTTATACTATTATTTAATGTTTTATATAGTGGCAACGTTACCGGCAAGGTTACCGGTAATGCATCAAAATAGTGTACCTTCAATCGGTAAATCACATGGAAATGGACGGGCAGGTCACCATCAAAGACATCGCCAGGCAACTCAACCTTTCGCTCTCCACCGTCTCCAGGGCACTTCGGAACGCGCCGGATGTCAACCCGGAAACGAGGCATGCGGTCATGGAACTGGCCGAGGCGCTGAGTTATACCCCCAGCCGACTGGCCTTGAGTCTGAAACAGCGTCAGACACGTACCATCGGGGTGATCGTACCAAACCTGGACACTGTCCTCTCCGCCATGATCCGGGGGATCGACGAAGCCGCCCTGGAATCAGGCTACACCGTTATGGTCCTTCAAAGCAATGAATCCTATGGACGTGAACTGGCCAACACGAAGCGACTGCTGGAGAGCCTGGTAGACGGCATACTGGTATCTGTATCCAGTGAAACGAAGATCTTCGACCATCTGCAAGAGATCCTGAAGCGGAAACTCCCGATGGTTCAGTTCGACCGGAGTTCTTCGGAACTGAAAGCACCGATCGTACGCGTCGATAATGTCTCCGGAGGATTCCAGGCCACGGAACACCTCATCCAGCAGGGATACCGGCGCATCGCCATTTTGGCAGGCCCCAAAAATCTCGGCATCGGTAAAAAACGCATGAAGGGTTTTTTTGACGCTCACAAGGGCGCCAAGCGAAAGGTCGACCACGACTTGATCACCCATTGCGACTTCAGCCAGGAATCTGGCTACTGGACGACGCTAGACCTGCTGAGCATGAGAAAACGTCCGGACGCCATCTTCGCCATCAGCGACCGCATTGCCATCGGCGCCATGCTGGCGATCCGCGAAAAAGGCTTGCAGATGCCCACAGACATCGGCCTGGTGGGCTTCAATAACGAGCCAACTGTCCAGCTCGTGACACCTGCCGTCAGCAGCGTGGAAATGCCTTCCTTCGAACTCGGAAAACTCGCCTGTAAACTGCTGATCGAAAAGATGCAGCGGCACGGTGTGATACCGGAAGACCATGAAGAGATCCTGAAAACAAGGCTTTTCATCCGGCCCTCCTCCCTGCGGGATCCCGCAGGTGCCGGCATCTAACTCAGATCCTGACACTCCCCCTGGTCTATCCTCCAGTTGGTTGATAGCGTGCCCGCCATTGGCGCTGGTAGAGGGAGGGCGGGAGCCAGCCTGTCATATCCGGGGCCTCCGCCTTGGTCTGTATGCGGTCCGGCAAACGCCCGTCCAATCTCCGGTAGGATCCTCCGATCAAATAATTGCGCCCTCCGATCCACGGATCCTGGCATGCCAGGGTCTTCGCCCGACAATTCCAGATCACCTGCGTCACACCGGCCCAGCCATGGCCACTGCCCCAGTTTCCGCGATCCTGCACGTTCAACTCATTGTCGGTCCGGATCTGGTCGTACAATGTACCCATCGTCCAGCGATGATGCGGACCAACATCACTGTGCGAACGCTCCGCGATACAATCAGAAAACACGTTCGGGCCACAAACCCTCGATCCCGTGGCATAATCATGCCGGGCCTCCCGACTGTAACAGCGGGTAACCAGGTTCTGCTGGCCATCGATGCTGAAGGAATAACGCCTGCCACCTGTGATGATCGACTTGGGATCCCGGGCACTGCAGTCAGTGACCGTGACATTCTTTGCCAGCCCCTTCAGGGACACACAACCCAGCCCGAAATGAACCGAATGTATGCCGCGAACCCACCCGTTCTCGATCCGGTCAACTTCCACCGCCAGCCATCCGTGGTCCTCGGCCGTGTCTGAACGGAACTCAGAGATGCAGGTCAGGTACTCAACCCCGGATTCAGAGATCCGGCCGGGAAATTGATATTTGTGCAGACTCAGGGTCAAATAGCGCGCATCGAGTTCCATGACCACAGGATTGTCCAGCGTTACCCGGTCTCCCTCCACCGCCACGATCCTGCGCTGAAAGGAAAAACGATAACCGGCAGCGTCCCACTGTTTCGTGCCGGACCGTTCCACGATCCTGTCCATCTTCAGGTCGCGTACCCAGCTGTCCTTCGCCTCCACTTGCAGGATCACCTCATCGCCGGGCTTGAATGGGCGGGCGTCCTCTACCCGCAGATCAAACCTTCCTGTCGGAATAAAAGCATCCTGCACTGATGTCCTTGTCCCCCTGACCTCCCGGGGGCTTCCGCTACCGGATACTATGATCAGGGATCGCTTTTGGGTTCCGGTGGCGACCAGTCGGGTATCTGCACCGCTTCCTCTGAGTACGACGCCTGAGGAATCAATGCGCAGGGTACCGGCGATCCGGTAGGTACCGGGCAGCAGGAGCACGGCACCACGCAGGCCGCGTGCATCCTTCGGCATCCGGGATACCCGGTCGATCGCCGCCTGGATCGTTCGCTGATCATCATCAGAAGGGGCAAGTTCGATCCGGACAGGCGCGTCCGGTATGGGTCTGGCTCCATGATGATAACCGACCCGGCTGAAATCCGGAATGATATTGCCCCGCTCATCCGGCAGGTATTCTAGGGTACTGTCCGTCCGTACCCGGACGGATACAGCCCGACCGGGCGTCTGTGCACACGCACCGCCCGACCATGTCAAGCCACTCAGTAAAACCAGGGAAACACCGATACTTACCACCCATGTGCGCATGTGTAACATCTACTTTTTCGTTTACTTCAGTCTTTCAAAACTACGATCATGCGGAGTATGAACAGCAATTGGCAGGCCATCTCATGGCTGATGACGCTTCTGACAGCCTGGACGCCATCCGCTGAAACCCTTGGCCAGCATAGGTTTCAAACTGAAAACCAACTCCGGATAACATCCGTAATCACGCCTGTCATCCCTGGTTTTCATCCTGACCCGTCCATCTGCCGGGCGGGCGACGACTATTACATCGTCACCAGCACCAACGAATATTTCCCGGGTTTGCCGATCTGGCAGAGCCGCGATCTGAAGCAATGGCGCATGATCGGTCATGTGCTGACAGACCCGGCCCACCTTGATCTGGACAGTGTACCCGGCAGTTCCGGACTCTATGCCCCGACGATCCGCTTTCACGAAGGGGTGTTCTACGTCGTCTGTACCCTGACAGGTACCCAACCGGGTAAACCGAGGGGTAATTTCATAACTACCGCCAGGGATCCCAGGGGGCCGTGGTCGGCTCCCATCTGGCTGGGAACACCCGGCATCGATCCCTCACTCTTCTTCGATGAAGACGGGAAAGTCTACTACCAGGGAAATTATACGCCGGATGATAAAAAATGGGCACGGCACCGAAGGATCTACCTTCAGGAGATCGATCTGAAACAGTTGAAGCTGATCGGACCGAAGGTGGATATCCTCGACGCCGCAGACTATCACCTCAAAGGCACGATCGACGGCGGCAATGAATTCGGGGCGGACTATCTCGAAGCACCCCATATCTATCGAAGAGATGGATACTACTACCTCACAACCTCTCACGGTGGAACCTTTCAACATCATGCCCTATCGTTCTGGAGAAGCCGGAACATATTCGGCCCGTATGAATCAAATCCAGCCAACCCGATCCTGACGCATCGATCTCTTTCGCCCACGCATCCCATCACGTCCACCGGACATGGCGATCTGGTGATGGATGCCGAAGGCCGCTGGCACATGACCTTTCTCGCCCGCAGGCCGCTGGATTCCAACATCCATATCCTGGGGCGGGAGACCTTCCTGACCAGGATCGAATGGGCCGACGGATGGCCGCGACTACCCCGGGATCTGACCCTGGATCCAACCCTTCAGGATCCTGATCATATGAGTCTGCCGAAAGATGATACAACCGTCCGCAAGGCAACATTCCCGATGGGTGATCTATCCCCGGAATGGACCTTCATCCGGACACCCCGGGAAAAATGGTGGGCTGTCTCCGGCCGCAAAGGCTCAGTCACGCTGCGTCTTCGACCGGAGCGCCTCTCCGAAACAACCCAGCCCTCCTGGCTGGGTATCCGACAGGATCGCTTTCATGCCCGGTTCAGCACCCGGATGAAATTCAGACCAAAACAAACGGATGAAGAAGCCGGACTGACCGTGTTCCGGGACAAGGATCATTATTTCAAATACACGCTGATCAGGAAAGAGGATGGCGACATCCTTCAACTGACATCACGCAGGATCGGAGATCCGGAAGATCGCCTGATCGCCAGCATACCGTATCCTGGAAGAAAGGTCGTACTTCGCATAACCTCCGCAGGTAGGTGGTATTCTTTCGAATACGGTAGCCCGGGATCAACTATGAAG
>CANHUK010000108.1 GCA_947463755.1 Chitinophagaceae bacterium | reverse complement strand
GGAAGACGGCAGGGGCCGAGATCCCAGCCGAGCATCTTCATGATGGCCTTTTGGGCGGGCACTGAAGGGTAACGGGCGAAGATGCGGATGACCTCCACCATGAAGGCATGCTGTTCCATGGCGGACAGGGTCTCCCGATCTTCGAAGAGCCTGATCGTTTTCAGATACTCCGCCGCGGCAAAGGTGTAGGTGCTGCCGATGGCTCCTTTTGTGCCGATGGACAGGGCCGGCAACAGTAACTCGTCGAAGCCGAAGAGGACATCCCACCTGCCTTCATCCAGCGTCAGACAGCTCTGAAACTCATGGATCGTTGCGGCGGTGTATTTGATCCCTGCCAGATTGGGAATGCGCTCTCCTGCATCCTTTAAAAACTGGAGCATATCCATACCTACGCCGGTGAGCGTGGGGATGTGATAATAATAGAAAGGTAGCGCAGGTGCTGCGGAGGCGATATCCGCCATGCAGTCGATCAGCGTATGCAGTGAATCCGGCTTGAAATAAAAGGCGGCTACGGAAGAAAACGCATCCGCACCAATTGACTGGGCATGTGCCGCGAGTTTACGGGACTCCCGGATGCTGCTATGGCCCACGTGCACTATGATCTGCAGCCGTTTATCGGCTGCCGTTACAAAAGCAGCGGCCACCTGCATGCGCTCTTCTGTTGTCATATTGGGCCCCTCGCCATTACTGCCGCAGACAAAAATGCCCGTCAGTCCATCCTCCACGAGTTTGTCAACCAACCTCGGGATCATTTCCAGATGCAGGGATCCGTCATTGTGGAACGGGGTGAATGCAGCCGCAATGAGTCCGGTTGTTTTTCGATTCATAATGAGCTCGGGCATTTATATTTATTTCCGCTGCAGCAAGGGTCGGAGGCTTTAAAGCCTTCGACCCTTGCGAGAGGATAGATCAAAAGTGAGATAAAAGGAACTAGGGTTTTGTTGTAGCGTAACCCGTGGTCTGATTTACCAGCGGATCGTTGGTCCATATGGCCGGCTCTATCGGCCAGAGTAATCGGTAGGGATGGGTCGCCTTGTTCAATACGCCGTAGGGATGATTGGTACTGATGAAGGCCAGTGGATCAGCACCGAATTTCATCCTGCGCAGATCGTACCAGCATTTTCCTTCGAAGACGAATTCTTTGCTGCGTTCCGAAAAGATGAAAAGTTCATTGGCATCCTTTCCGCGGTTGATGAAGGGTGCCGGATCATTGGCGGCTCCGCCAAAAGCGCGGTCACGCACTGCTTTGATGAAGGTAGAAGGATCGCCGCCCTCCGCATTGACGATCTCTGCCAGCATGAGCAGCCTGTCGGCCTCGCGGTAGATGGGCCAATCGTCAGAAAAATACCGCTTGTTCTGTTCGAAGACACCCAGGAATTTCCTGAGCACGGTGTTGCGGTGCAGGATGCGATAGGGAGGCGTACCTGTTTTGTTCACCTTGTAGAAATCATAGAAGGTGGCCAGCTTGCGGCGGTCATTGTTCTGATAGCTCTGGAAGAGCTGGAACTTGTACCTGTAGCGCTGAATGATCTGCTGTGAGTTCACCTGCCCGATATTCAACGGATCCGGATTCGTGGAGATGAAAGAACCTGAGGCCAGGGAGTCTGCATAAAAGCCCCCTGCCAAGCCGGGCAGATCATAGGTGAAGGTAGATACACCGGGCATTTCAGCCTCTGCGGCCGAGTAGCTCAGCGTCATGATGATCTCGCTGTTCTTCTTGTTGGTGTAAGAAAATACATCAGCGAAATTCGGACGGAGGGTAAAGCCTGTCACGGCGTTCAGGGCGCTTTTGGCTTCGGCCAGATCTGCCGTGTTGTTGTACACTTTTGCAGACCAGAGATAGACTTCCCCTTTGAGCATGAGGGCCGCCATCGGATTCCACTGTCCCTTGTTGGCCAGGGCGGCGGAGCCAAAGGATGTTACGGCCTTGTTGACGTCGCTCTTGATGGCAGTGAGGACATCCGCCTCCGTTGCACGTGCCTTGCGTAGTGCCACGGGGTCCGTTATGCCATTCGGTACTTCCGGATCCAGTCTGAGTGGAACACCGCCATATGTACGCAGCAAATGAAAATAATAGTAGGCGCGCATAGCGTAGGCCTGTCCAAGCAGATAGCTCCTGCGGGCAGGCGTGAGGAAATCCGCTTTTTCCGTTTTCTGGATGAACAGGTTCAACTGCAGGATCGGCCCGAAGAAGCCCGCCCAGGTGCTGGTCCCCGACTGGTTCTCCTCCAGATTCTGCAGGATCAGCGGGACCTCGTTCAGCGACACGGGGAAGACCTCTTCCGTGGTAAGCATCCCGCCCCTCATCTCTCCCAATCGAAAGAACTGGAACATGTTTCCGCGGAACTGGGAATGCAATCCCTGCATGTATCCGGAGATCTGCGCTTCATTCTGCCAGAAGTTTCCACTGCCGAATGAATCTTCGGGTGACAGTTCCAATGTTTTTTTGCATGATGAGGTGCCGATGGCGACCATCATGACCAGCAAAAATATCTTTGATGTATGCTTTCTCATCTTATTGAATTGATCGGTTAGAAAGTGAGGTTCGCCGAGAATACTACCTGGGTGGGGATCGTGTATGCTCCGTCTTGCTGACCGGTACGTTCCGGAAGTTTGAGCATTTCATTGCTGAGATAACCGAGGTTCTGTCCCGTCAGCATCAGGGTGAGTCCCTGAACCCTGGCCTTCTTCAGGATAGATGGCGGGATGGCGTAACTCAGGGTGACCTCCCGGAAGCAGAGGTAATTCGACTTCACCCAGAACATATCGCTGTTGCGGTCATAGTTCTTCTTCAACTGCTGATCCTGGTTCATGTATGTCGGAAACCGGGCATTGGGGTTTTCAGGTGTCCAGGTATCCTTCACAAAACCGGTTCCGTTGAATTCGCCCTGCATGCTACCCATGGCCCACATCTGCCTGAAATCCATCTGCATGAAGCCGAGGGCATAATCCATCCGGGCGAAGAGCTGTAATCCTTTCCAGCCGAGGGATACGTTGAAGCCTCCGGTCCAGCGCGGGATGGAGCGACCCAGGAAGACGCGATCCCTGAAATCGATCGTATCATTCTTGTCGATATCCTTCCAGCGAACATCTCCCAGGCTGGTCGTCCACCACTGGTTCGGGTTCAGACCCCGCTGGGTGATCAACTGCTGGCTGGTTACCGGGCGGCCGGCGGCGGCGTTCAGCTGTACCTGACCCGCGGCCAGGTCGATCTTGTTGTAGGCGGCCAGGTCCTTGGCATCCCGGATCAGCCCTTCCACGACATATCCATAGATCTCACCGGGCTCCTGTCCTTCCTGCAGTCCACCGACCCAGATGATCCGGCCGGTGCGGGGATCGAAGACCTGCGTACCACCCTGACGGTTATTGGCATTCCCGTTGAAGGGCAACTTCAGCACCTTGTTCTTGTTCCATGCAATGTTGGCACCGATGCGCAGGTCCCAGTCCTTATTCTGCAGCACCTTGAGCGTCATGTCCGCCTCAAAGCCCTTGTTCTGCATGGATCCGTTGTTCGTGCGGATGCTGCTGACGCCGGTGGAATTGGGTAACAGTACATTGGCGATCTTATCATCCGTGATCCGGTCGTAATAAGCCAGGGTACCCGTGATCCGGTTCTTGAACAATCCGTATTCGATCGCTCCTTCGATGGTGTTGGTCTTTTCCCACCGCAGGCCGGGATTGGGAATGCCACCCAGTCCGAAACCGATCACATTCTCATAACGGGCCGTTGTATTGTATCCGCCCTGCAGTTCATAGAGACCGATCCCGCCGATGTTACCATTCTTACCCCAGCTGCCGCGCAGCTTGAGGAAGGACAGCCATCCGGCAGTGGGATCCATGAATTTTTCCTTGTGCGCCAGCCATCCGAAGGAGGCGCCGGGGAAGACACCGAACTGGTTATCCCCAATGAGCCTGGAATATCCATCGCGACGAACCGTGAAGGAGGCGAGATACTTGCCATCCCAATCATAATTGACGCGGCCGAAGCTCGACAGGATCCGCTCCCGCGTGCTGTAGGACCCGATGCTACGCAGGTTGGCATCAGCGGAGGTGTAACCCAGGGCCCCGAAATCATCCGTAGGCGCCAGACGGCCGCTGGCGGAAAGTCCGCGGTTGTGGACATTGAAATACTCAGCACCGATCATGGCATCCAGGGAACTGCGACCGAAGAGTTCAGCCTTATAATTCAGGATGGCATTGTAGGTCTCCCGGAAAACCCGGTCGAACGAGGCGGAACTCACACGATCCCTGTTCCAGCCGGCGTTGGGATTGGTCAGACTCAGGATGCCGGTCCGGAAGTCGCGGTTGAAAGATTCCGACATCTGTTCGTCGTACATGAAGATACCGCCCACTTTCAGGTACAGATCCTTAAGGATGTCCGCCTTCAGGGATTGGGAAAGTGTGAACTTGTCAGACTGGTTCTTCCGGATGAACTGCGGCTCGTTCAGGGTCGGGTTACCGTCTCCTGCATTGCGGCCCAGCAGGACCTCTCCTTTGTGGTTGGTGCCACGCATGGTTGGGGCAGCCATGAGGATACGACCCCAGTAGCTCTCATCCGAAGTCTGGGCCTGATCCCTCCAGTTGGCGCGGGCATAAGCCACGCTGCTTTCAGATTTGAGCCATTTCTTGATCTTATAATCCCCGTTGATGATGAAGTTGAGCCGGCGATAGAAGGAAGACTTGGCGATGCCGTTCTCATTGTAGAGGCCGAGGTTGGCGTAGTAGGTGCCCCGGTCGTTACCGCCCGACATACCAACGTTGTGTTCCTGCAGTAAAGCCTGGTCTCTGAAGGCATTGTCGGCATAACTGAACTCTTTGAACAGAATGTCTTTGATGGTTCCGTTGGGATCGAAGAGGCCTGCCGCATTGGTCGGAATGGCATCCTTCATGACGCGCCAACCTTGTCCGGATGCGAGCAGTTCTCTGTTTGCATCAGTGAGGAACATGGGACTGAACAGGGCGTTCAGGTCATAGTTACCATCGATGATGTCTCCGTTGGTATTCTTATATACGTTACCCGTTCCCCTGGGACCGGAAGAGTTGAGCAGACTCTGATTGCCATTCACCTTGAAGGTTTCGAGCAGGGCACGTCTTCCCCACCACAGATATTCTTCCGCTGTGAGCAGGTCGTAAGGCGAATTGAGGTAGTTGTATCCTGACCTGGATTTGAACGTGATCGAAGAGGCGCCTGCCTTTCCGCGCTTCGTGGTGATCAGGATCACCCCGTTACTGGCCCTTGCACCATAGATGGCTGTGGCCGATGCATCCTTCAGGATCTCCAGGCTTTCGATCTCCTCGGGGTTGATATCGCTCAGGGATGGCCGGAACTGTCCGTCCACTATGACGAGGGGACTGCCGGAACCGTCAAAATTGGTACCGCCGCGCAGGACGATGGCGGGCAATGCTCCGGGCTTTCCGCTGGTGGTGGACACCCTCAATCCCGGAATGGTACCTGCCAGTGCCTGAGCCGGGTTGGCCCTTATACCGGTTTCCAGGATCCGCTTGTCGAGTTTGGTCACGGAGGCCGTCAGACTGCTTTTCTTCTGCGTACCATAACCCACCACAACCACGTCTCCAAGATTGGAGCCATCAGGCTTCAGGACGATCGACAGGGTGGCGCTCTCTCCTACTTTCACCTCCAGCGAGAGAAAGCCGGTAGAAGAGAAGATCAACAGGTCTCCGACAGAGGCCTCCAGCTGGAAACGTCCATCCTCGCCGGTTTGCGCGCCTCCGGGATATCCCTTGCGCAGGATGCTGACACCAGCCATTGGACTTCCATCCTCGGAGGAGGTGACCGTACCGGTGATCCTTTTGGACTGTCCCAAGGTTACCTGACTGCCCGTCACCAGTACGAGTACCAGCAAGAGCAATGACTTAATCCCTGATCTCATAAACAGATGTTTGAATGTTACCGTTGTGTTATAATGTATAAATTTATTTATGTAGTACATAATAACAAAATAAAAGCGCTACAAGATTCAAATTCCGACTGAAGACGGCGCAGGCTTTGCTAAAAACGTAAGTAATCTAAGGGAGAAGATCCTTGTAGGTGGAGAATGATTGAATGCTGAAAAGAGATCAACGAAGCATCAAATTC
>CANHUK010000107.1 GCA_947463755.1 Chitinophagaceae bacterium | reverse complement strand
TGCTTGCTCAGGCGCTCTTTGGAAATCCCGACATCCTCCTGCTCGACGAACCGACCAATGGCCTGGATATCGAAACCATCGGATGGCTGGAGAACTTCCTGGCGGAATATGAGAACATCGTACTTGTGGTGAGCCATGACCGTCACTTCCTTGATGCCGTTTGTACCCATGTGGCGGACGTCGATCGTCAGAAGATCAAGGTGTTCACGGGAAACTACACCTTCTGGTACGAGTCCTCGCAACTTATGGCCCGGCAGCTGAACGACAAGAACAAGAAGGTGGAGGACAAGCGGCAGGCGCTGCTCGACTTCATCGCCCGATTCAGCGCGAACGCTTCCAAGTCACGTCAGGCCACTGCCCGTAAGAAAGCCCTGGAAAAGCTTACCATCGAACAGATCGAGCCCTCGAACCGGAAGTACCCAGGCATCATATTCCAGCCGCTGCGTGAAGTGGGTAATCAGATCCTCAATGTGGAGGGGCTGCGCAAGTCTGTGGACGGACGTGTCCTGTTCGATAAAGTATCCTTCAGCATCAACAAGGGAGAAAAGATCGCCCTGGTGAGCAGGGATCCGCTGGCCGTGACCTCATTCTTCGATATCATCAACGGGGAGCAGACTGCCGAAGCCGGGAAATTCGAATGGGGGACCACCATCACCAAGGCATACCTGCCACTTGAGAATAATGAATTCTTCAAAGAAGGACTGAGTCTGCTGGAATGGCTGAGGCAGTTCGTACCTCCTCATGTCACCGATGCCGATGAGCCCTTCCTGCGCGGCTTCCTGGGCAAGATGCTCTTTAGCGGCGACGATATCCAGAAGAAGACCAATGTCCTCAGCGGAGGAGAGAAGGTTCGCTGCATGCTTAGCCGCATGATGCTGCAGAACCCCAACATCATCGTGCTTGATCAACCCACCAATCACCTCGATCTGGAAAGCATCCAAAGTTTCAACGAGGGCTGCATCAACTTCCCCGGCATCGTGCTGCTGACTTCGCATGACCATACCTTCATGCAGACCGTTGCCAATCGCATCATCGAACTGACCCCTTCGGGTATCATCGATCGACTGATGACCTTCGACGAATATCTCGAAGACGCCCGTGTGCGTGAACTTCGTGCGGAGATGTACCGGTGATGTTGGATACATCCATACATGCCTGCCAGACACATGATCTCAATCATGTGTCTGGCAGGCATTTTCGTGCTGTTTGGTGAATATCTTGCCGGCTGAACGGATCGGGCTCCTTCGGGATTCATTATCCAGGCCAATGAACAGGTAAATTCATCCGACATATGGACATGTATCGTCTCTCCCCGCAAGCTGTCCTGGCGGAATTTGACACGGAAAGGCATAGTGGCCTGTCATCTTCACGCATCCCCGTGCTCAGGGAGCGTTATGGGCTCAACCGGCTGGAAGGAAAGCCGCCGCGTCCGGCCTGGATCATCCTGCTCGCGCAGTTCAGGGATGTGATGATCCTGATCCTGATGGCAGCCGCCGTAATATCAGGTCTTTTGGGTGATCTCACGGACACCATCATCATTTTTGTGATCGTGGTACTGAATGCCCTGTTGGGTTTCTATCAGGAATACAGGGCGGAGCGGGCACTGGATGCGTTGCAGCGGATGACCAGCCTGCAGGCGCAGGTCATCCGCGACGGACTTACGATCCGCATTGATTCGGCAGAACTTGTACCCGGGGATATCGTTTTGCTGGAGGCCGGGAATTCGGTTCCGGCCGACCTCCGGCTGCTGGAGGTGCATGCGCTGCGTATTGATGAGTCTACGCTCACAGGTGAGTCTGTTCCTGTCGATAAGCAGACAGAGGCTATAGATGCATCCGATGTCCCGCTCGGTGACAGAAGCAACATGGCCTACAAGGGTACGCTGGTCACAAATGGGCGGGCCGTCGGGCTGGTGGTCGCCACGGCCATGTCAACGGAGATCGGTCGCATCGCACGGATGTTGGAATCCCCGGAAGTGGAGACGCCCCTTCAGAAACGTATGGCGGAATTCGGTCGTAAACTTTCGTACATCATCCTGGTCATCTGTTTGATCCTGCTGGGGGTGGGCCTGTTGCGCGGAGAAGAGCCCATGAAGATGCTCCTGCTATCGATCTCCCTGGCGGTGGCCGCCATACCGGAGGCACTACCTGCACTCATCACCATCGCTTTGTCCATGGGAGCGCACAGGCTCGTGAAGAAGCATGCGCTGATCCGGAAATTGCCTGCCGTAGAAACACTGGGCTCTGTCACTTACATCTGTACCGACAAGACAGGAACCCTCACGCAGAACAAGATGCAGGTAGTGCAGTTGCGTGATGCTGGCCAACCCTCACTCTTGGGATTTGACGATATGACGGATCTGTCGGGGTTGATGGTCCTGAACCATGATGTTTCTGAAGCTCCGGATGGCGGTTGGCAGGGAGATCCGACGGAAACCGCTATTGTCGATCACATCGTGCAAAAACAAGGTCGTTCAGCGTACCTGCAGGTGCGGGAAGGATTTCCCCGGGTGGCTGAAATCCCGTTTGATTCCGATCGAAAGTGCATGACCACGATACATCGGATGGAATCGGGATTCCTGGTCGTGACCAAAGGTGCAGTGGAAACCCTCCTGGAGGCGCTGTCGGACTCAAAGGATAAGGACTTGATCCATCAGGAAGCCCAAACGATGGCTGCTGAAGGCATACGGGTCATTGCTTTTGGTTATTGTATCCTTCGGGATCTTCCGGAGTCGATAACCCATGATCGATTGGAGCGCAATCTCATTTACGCCGGACTGGTGGGTTTGATGGATCCGGCCCGACCGGAAGTCAGAGATGCCATTGCGGAATGTCACTCCGCCGGCATTCATACCGTCATGATCACGGGCGACCATCCCGCGACGGCCGCTGCCGTGGCCAGGGACATCGGACTACTCAATCCCGGTGACCTGGTGATCAACGGCCGTGAACTGGGGGCGATGTCTCAGGAGGCATTTGAAGACGTGGTCGAGAAGGTTCGGGTATATGCCCGTGTATCTCCCGAACAGAAACTCAGGATCGTCCAGGCCCTGCAGCGCCAGCGGCATTTTGTGGCCATGACCGGCGACGGGGTGAATGACGCCCCCTCATTGAAAGCGGCTGATATCGGCATCGCCATGGGCATCAATGGTACGGATGTCTCGCGTGAGGCGGCCAGGATGATCCTGCTGGACGACCATTTCACCACCATCGTCAGGGCGGTTCGGGAGGGGAGACGGATCTTCGATAATATCCGGAAGTTCGTCAAATACATCATGACCTGCAATGGTGCCGAGATCTGGACGATCCTGCTGGCGCCCTTGCTGGGATTGCCCATCCCGCTGTTACCCATCCACCTGCTCTGGATCAACCTGGTGACGGATGGTTTGCCCGGACTTGCCCTCGCAAGGGAGCGGGCCGAAGCCGATATCATGCACCGGCCGCCCAGGCGTTCAGATGAAAGCATTTTCGCAAATGGGATCGGCTTCCATATCCTGTGGGTCGGCCTGCTGATGGCCGGGGTGACCCTGTCGGCTCAGGCCTGGGCCATCAACCAGCAGTTGGAACATTGGCAGACCATGGTATTCACGATCCTGGCCTTTGCACAACTCGGACATGTACTGGCGATCCGAAGTGAACGACAGTTCCTTTTCCGCCAGGGGCTGTTATCCAACATCCCCCTCCTGGGCGCTGTGTTGCTGACCATCGCGCTCCAATTTCTGGTCATCTACCTCCCGGCCGCCAACGAGGTATTCCATACGCAGCCGCTCAGCCTTCGGGAGATCCTGATCTGTGTGGCTGCCGCCGCCGTAGTGTTTCACGCCGTGGAAGTGGAAAAGCTCATCAGACGCACCATCATGAAGCGGAGGCGGACCGGCCGGAAGGCTTTAGGCTAGGCGATATCGCTGGTTCGCCCCGGCTTGTGACGAGGGTCATAGGTATCCGTGACCGGGGTCACGGTCTTCCCTGAATGGCTGCGGTACTTTTGATGAAAACATCCAATGATGACCTACAAAAACATGACAGCGGAGAATGCCGAACACAATGAATGGCTGAAAGGACTCGATTTCTACCGGGATGATCTGAAGATCCACGAACGGAGATTGCTGGAGCTGGCCGGCCGATCAGCTGACCCAGAGATCAGCAAGGGGGTAGAACATTTCCAGAATCAGTTCCTGATCCAGCGTAATACAATGGATGAGTTGCGTCATTCCATTCGGGAGCATGCTGCTGAATTCGGACGAAATGTGGCTCGTAGCAACGGACATCAGGCTGAACGGATGAGCATGACGCATGAAGCACTCAGGGACGGGTATCGCTCCTTTGAGAAGGTCATCAATGAATTACGCCATGAGTTTAGCAGTTTTCTGTCGCATGATCATTTTTAAGCAGACCCGCCGCTGATTTCCTAATCCGGGAAAAACAGGATAATTTCATACGTTGAACCAAGGAGGTCAATGATATGGAAGAGCAGCGATTGAATGCGTCCGGGATCCCCATCCAGGCCTGTCACCAGCCGGGCGATGGGGTTGCACCGGTACCTGAGATGCCGGGCCATTTTCCCTTCACAAGGGGTGTCCAGGCGGACATGTACCGGGGCCGTCTATGGACGATGCGGCAGTATGCGGGGTTCTCCACCGCTGCGGAGAGTAATCGTCGTTATAAGTATCTCTTGTCTCAGGGGGTTACCGGATTAAGTGTGGCATTTGACCTCCCCACGCAGATCGGATATGACAGCGACCATCCGATGGCTGAAGGTGAGGTAGGAAAGGTCGGCGTCGCGATCGATAGCCTTCATGACATGGCCACGCTGTTCGATGGCATTCGGCTTGATGAGGTCTCCACCTCCATGACCATCAACGCGACTGCGCATATCCTGCTGGCACTCTATGTCGCGCAGGCGAAACGGCAGGGGGCTGATCTTTCCAGGTTGTCGGGCACCATCCAGAACGATATCCTGAAGGAGTATGCTGCACGTGGCACGTATATCTATCCGCCACGGCCTTCTATGCGGATCATTACCGATATCTTCGAATGGTGTAGCCGGGAACTCCCCCGCTGGAATACCATCTCCATCTCCGGTTACCACATCCGGGAGGCCGGCAGTACGGCGGTGGAGGAGGTGGCTTTTACGCTGAGCAATGGCCGCGCATACGTAAAAGCGGCGATGGAACGGGGACTCGACATCAATGTATTCGGAAAGCGACTTTCCTTCTTTTTCAATGCACATAACGACATATTCGCGGAGGCGGCCAAATTCCGGGCGGCCCGGCGCATGTGGGCAGCCATCATGCGTTCCATGGGGGCGACCGATCCCCGCGCCATGATGTTGCGCTTTCACACACAAACGGGTGGCAGCACCCTGACCGCGCAGCAACCATTGAACAACATTGCCCGGGTGACCCTCCAGGGACTATCAGCTGTGCTGGGCGGGACGCAGTCGCTGCATACGAATGGTTACGACGAGGCGCTGGGCCTGCCCACGGAGGAGGCTGCGCGCATCGCCCTGCGTACCCAGCAGATCATTGCGCATGAAAGCGGGGCGCCGGATACCGCCGATCCGCTGGCCGGGTCATACTATGTAGAATATCTGACGGACGAAACAGAACGAAGGGCCGTGGAATTGATGGACCGGATCGAAGCCATGGGAGGTGCCGTGTCGGCCGTAGAACAGGGTTTCATACAGGAACAGATCGCATCAAGTGCCTATCGTCACCAACAAGAAGTGGAACGTGGAGAACGCATCATTGTAGGGGTGAATCAATTTCTTTCAGCGGAGCATTCCGCCATTCCCGTCATGCGCATTGATGACGGGGTGCGTCAGGTACAGACCGGGCAGTTACAGGCGATCAGGGACGGAAGAGATGCTGTTGCCGTAGAGGCCGCCCTGCTAAGGATCCGGAATGCCGCTACCGGAACGGAGAATCTCATGCCTCAGGTACTCCATGCCGTCGAACGATCCTGCACCCTCGGAGAGATATCCGATGTATTGCGTGAGGTATTTGGAGAATTCAGGGGTTGAGCAATCGTTCAACGTTGGCTCAAAGTAGTTTCCTGGCCTCGTATCTTAAGGCATCCAACACCACCGGGTAGAGGGAGGCTCCAGGATCTGTCTGCATCAGTTCC
>CANHUK010000106.1 GCA_947463755.1 Chitinophagaceae bacterium | reverse complement strand
GTTGCCCAGCTTGGTCTTGGTCTGACCTTCGAACTGGGGTTCGGGGACCTTCACGGAGATGATGGCACTGAGGCCTTCGCGGAAGTCATCCCCTTCCACTTCGACCTTCGATTTTTCGAAGAGGCCTTCCCGTTTTCCGTAGTGCTGGAATACGCGGGTGATGGCGCGGCGGAAGCCGGCTACGTGCGTACCCCCCTCGATGGTGTTGATGTTATTAACGTAGGAGAATATGTGTTCGCTGTAGGAGTCGTTATAGTTGATGGCGACTTCCACGGCCACATTCGTTTCCGGATCATGGCCCTCCATGTACACGATCTTGGGGATCAGCGAGGTGCGCTTACCGGCCTGGTCGAGCATCTCCACGAATTCAGTGATGCCGCCCTCGGAGAAGAATTCCTTTCGGTAGATCTGTTGCTCGTCATCAAGTTCCCGCTCGTCGGCGATGGTGATGCGGATGTTGCGGTTCAGGTAAGAGAGTTCGCGAAGACGGCCCTCCAGGATGTCTTTATTATATATGCCCGTGGTGAAGATCTCCAGGTCGGGCCAGAAATGTACCGTGGTGCCGGTGCGTTCGCTGGTCCCGGTTTCCCGAACGGGGTACTGTGGGGCACCCTTTGCGTATTCCTGTTCGAAGGTCTTTCCTTCGCGTTCGACGACCACATGCAGTTTGGTGCTCAGCGCATTGACGCAGCTAACGCCCACGCCGTGCAGACCGCCGGACACCTTGTAAGTGTTCTTGTCGAACTTTCCACCCGCATGCAGGACGGTCATGACCACTTCCAGGGCACTGCGGCCCTCTTTGGCGTGGATGCCGGTGGGGATACCCCGTCCGTCGTCCCTGACCGATATCGAATTGTCTTGATGGATGGTGACTTCAATATTCTTGCAGTATCCTGCGAGGGCTTCGTCGATGGAGTTGTCCACCACTTCATATACGAGGTGGTGCAGACCTTTGACCCCGATGTCTCCGATGTACATCGCCGGCCGCTTCCGGACGGCCTCCAGGCCTTCCAGCACCTGGATACTGTCGGCGCCATAGCCTCCCTTACCCTGTGTTTGTTCTTCGTTGATCTCAGTAGACATAAGAGCGTGTTCCCTGCCCTTTGATGCGGGCATTTCCAATGCAAAGGTACCGAAAATCAGCCATCTCTTCCATCCCGCCGGGGTATGACCGGCCGCCTTTATCAAGATGATTTCCACAGAGATGCCCTGGTGGCCGGCGGAACCTTGATGGCATGTCCCCGAAAAAGGCGGTAACTTTGCCCCATGCTCGAGACGCCTGATCTGATCGCCGAGTCCCTGGGATATCCTGTGATGCTGGAGGAGCTGGACCTGTTACAGCAGAAGGGGCGCGACATACCCGGGACCTGGCAGTACACCATCCACCGGTTTCGTTCGCGCAAGCCGGCGAGGGTCGAGGACACGGGCATGCTGGTCTATCATTACCGGCCCGGGACCGTCGGGGGGCATACGCTCGAGTTGCGATTTTGCCTCGACGGGGGCACCTGGTGCAACGAACGGCGGATCGACTGCGATGGTTGCCGCGACGATGCATCGGTCGCCTGTGAGCACAAGGGGCCGTCCATTGACCTGCTCCAGTTCCGGTTTGAGCCGCCCCACCTGGCGCATTTCGTAAAAAGTCAGGGCCCGGAGAGCCCGGCGGCAGCGCTGCTGAACTTCAGATACAGAGAATCCTTCTACCGGCACATCAGCATCACCCGGAAGATCCGCGAAACATTGGTGTCCATCCTGGGAAATACCTACACGGATGCCACGGAGAATATCTTCATGAATGCGCAGACGCAGATCCTGATGCTCTACACGCTGGAGTCGATATACCAGACGGAAGTGGAGGAAGCTGTTCCTGCCTGTAAGTTCCTGTCCAACGCCCTTGACCGCGAAAAGATCGTACTGGCCAGGGAGATCCTGCTCCGTCATATCGGAGACCCGATCACGATCAGGGAGCTCAGCCGTAAGGTAGCCATCAACGAGTGCTATCTCAAGAAGGGTTTCAAGGTACTTTACGGCATGACGATCTTCGACTTCTACCAGGACCAGCGCATGGAGCATGCCAAGTTCCTCCTCTATGAAAAGGGCCAGTCCGTCTCCGAAGTGTCTGTCTCGCTCGGTTATTCCTCGATCTCCCATTTCTCGTCTGCATTCAAGAAGCATACTGGCATCAAGCCCTGCGAACTGCTGTCGCGATGAATATTGACGGCGGCGCAACCCCGGACTGCTGCTCTTTCCGTATGTTGATATGACCGGACACTTGCATCTGAATGGGAATATGTTTACTTTTCGGCACCGAATCCTGCGAATCACCGTACTCTTCACCATTTTAAACGCAGCAGATGATCAAGTCATCGATTCTGACGACAGTTGCTATCCTGTCGTTCCACCTTTCGGTCCTGTCACAGCCGGTCCCCGTGTATGATTCCGTTCGCAAGGCTTACAAAGCCGCCGCCGCCTACCGTATGGTAGAGTTGCAGGCCATTGGCACGGGGGATGCGGTCCCACTCTGGATGCGGGCCGGACAGTACGGCAGCAATCCTTATCAGGGTACTTCCTTTGCGGCCCTGGCACACTACGTAAAGCCTTACCGGCAGGATTCTGCCAGGGACATCGATTGGGGTGTGGGTATCCAGCTCCGGGCGGATGTCGGCAGCGTGTCCGACTTCCGGGTGATCGAGGCCTATGCCAAATTAAAATTGAAGATGTTTGAGATCAGGGCCGGCCGCTCGCGCATGATCTCCGGATTGACCGACACCACACTGTCAAGTGGCTCGCATACCATTTCCGGGACGGCCCTGGGCATCCCGCAGGTCTCCCTATCCCTGCCCGACTATTCCTTCCCGCTGTTCGACAGCCTCATCAGCATCAAAGGCTCACTGGCACAGGGGTTCATGGGCGATGTGCCGACCAATTACAGCAATAAACGCGACATTCTTCCCGGATACTTCCATCAGAAGTCGGCTCATGTCCGGATCGGTAAACCCGGCTGGAAGAGCCGTTTCATCTTCGGGGGCGTACACCAGGTGTTTTGGGTGGACGGAAAGTCGCTCGTGGGGCCATCCTATGAATTGAGTCAGATGCAGACCCTTTGGTATGTGATGACCGGCAAGAACTATATCTACAAGCCCGGATCCACCTTTACCACCAACGTCGGCAACCACCTGGGATCCATCGACCTGGGCCTGGAGATGACCGGTAAGTCTTCCCGGACGCTGATCTACCACCAGGTGTTGTATGAGAGTGAGAACTCCTTCAAGCAGGGCAGTTTCAACGACGGACTGACGGGCGTGAGTATTACCAATACGGCCCCCGCCGACGGCAAGGGTTTCCGGCTGCAAAAGGCGGTCGTGGAATACTATCGTACCGCGAATCAAGCCTACAATGCAGCCAGGCCGGTGAATCACGATAACTATTATAATCACGAATTCATCATGAACGGAAATTCATATCTCGGCCAAAGCCTGGGCAATCCGTTCATTACGTCAGACGCGTCCATGCTCAAAACCCTTCCCCGCGGCAACAATCCATATTTCTTTCATAATACCCGGGTAAAGGTTTTCCATGTCGGGCTGGAGGCTACGGTTGACAAGGTTTTCCTGAGGAGCCGCACGTCCTTTTCAAACAACATGGGTCTTTGGGAGATCGTCAACAAGTTCAAGCCCGTGAATTCAATGTCCATGAGCCTCGAGGCAGGCATGCCTCTGAAGAAGGGATGGCAACTGCGCGCAATGGTGGCCATGGACAATGGCGGGTTGCTGCCCAATAGTGCCGGCGGTTTGTTTTCAGTCGCCCGCCTTTTCTGATCCCGAACGGTCATATTTATTTAGACGTAACGTAAATATACGACCCCGTCCAGAAGCCGGATCCGGCCGATGGACGGGGTCGTTCATTTTTATTTATTTCCGGGATCATTGTATGGCGTGGGTTTCAGGCATCCGATCGTATATTTTTTTTTGTGAAGGGTTTGTTCCAAGTAGTTATCACACAATGCATTGTCGGTTAAGCGTAAATGAACGTATCATGAAATAAAAATTATTTCGTATTAATACCTTGTATTTTTGCGTGATTCACACAATCTTTACGCAACTATCGATGGGGAAATCCCTGAGATCATCCGGCGGGTCTCCCGCAACACTCCACATCCTCTGACAAGACCTTCCGGCGCAACGCCAACTCCAATCCTGTTTCAGACCACCGTATCCAAATCTCCATTGAATTTCCGTAGATCCATTCCCATGAGGGCCAGTACTGTTTGCCTTGCATACACGAAACCACCTCATCCGTACCACAATGAAATCTTTGCTCTCTCATCGTGCTTTCCGCAGTGTCACCTCGCGTTGGGTGATCCTCTCCATTGAACTGGTCCTGAGCGGCATGGGCGCGCTGCTCACGATGCTGATCTTTTTCCGCATCCGGCTGGTTCCGATCGAGTCTGTTGACATGATCGCCATTCTTTTCCTGAACACCGTCATCAGCGCCCTGGCCATGCTGGTGAGCAAGTCGCATCACGGGCTGATCCGTTACTCTGAGATCCGCGATCTGTTCACGGTATTGCGGTTCGCCATCTTGCAGCTGATGATCTGGCTGCTGATGCTGCCGGTTGTTTCCAGGGGCTTTGATGTAGATGCGTTGTCCAAGGTTTTCGCGCTGATCGTCAACACCCTGATCACCTCGATCCTCATGTCGGCCTTCCGGCTGCTGGTAAAGGAAGTCTACACGAAGGCTGTACACGGACTGACCCAGAAGGATAACGTGGTCATCTATGGAGCCGGCGACATCGGTATGGCCACAAAGAACGCCATCGAGTTCGACAAGAAATCCAACTGCCGTGTCATTGCCTTCATCGATGACAGTCCCGAGAAGGTCGGCAAGGTGCTGAACGGCAAGCGCATCATGTCTTCCGAGCCGCAGGCGCTGCAGGCTTTCCTGCTCCGTAACAAGGTGCGTGAGATCATCCTCTCCGTTGACCTGGACGCCGCCAAGAAGGCATCGCTCAGCCAGCTTTGCATCGGCAAGGGGATCCATATCACCGTAATTCCCCCGCTTAGCCAGTGGATCAAGGGCATCTTCAACCGCAGCCAGCTGAAGGAACTCACCATCGAATCCCTGTTGGGCCGCGACAAGATCGAATTGCTGAACCTGCAGTCTCGCCAGGAACTGGAAGGCAAGGTCATGCTCGTGACCGGTGCCGCAGGCAGCATCGGCAGCGATATCTGCCGCCAGCTTTGCCGCTACAATCTGGGTCGTTTGATCCTGGTGGACCAGTCTGAGACCGGCCTGCACGATCTTCGGATCGAACTTGGTAAGCTTGATCTGGACTTTGAGGTGACCATGGAACTTGCCACCATCCGCGACCGCAAGCGTATTGATAATATCTTCCGCAAGTATCGTCCGCACTTTGTATTCCATGCCGCCGCTTACAAGCATGTGCCCATCCTGGAGGAGTATCCTTCTGAAGTGGCGCTGACCAACGTACTCGGTACGAAGAATCTGGCCGACGCCGCCATCGAAAATCAGGTAGAGAAGTTTGTCATGATCTCGACGGACAAGGCGGTCAACCCCACCAATCTGATGGGTGCCTGCAAGCGCATCGGTGAGATCTACGTCCAGGCGCTCTCCGAAAACAGTCGCACGCAGTTCATCACCACCCGCTTCGGCAACGTGCTGGGTTCGAATGGTTCGGTCGTACCGCTGTTCAAGCAGCAGATCGCACAGGGCGGCCCGGTGACGGTCACCCATCCTGACATCACCCGTTATTTCATGACGATCCCGGAAGCCAGTAGTCTGGTGCTGGAAGCAGCTGTGATGGGTCGTGGTGGCGAGATCTTCGTCTTCGACATGGGACAGCCGGTGAAGATCATCGACCTGGCCCGTAAAATGATCCAGCTGGCGGGCTTCCGACCGGACGTCGACATCCCCATCCATTTCACGGGCCTCCGCCCCGGTGAGAAGATGTTTGAAGAATTGTTCAAGGATTCCGAGAACCTGTTGCCGACGCACCATCCGAAGATCATGAAGGCGCACAAGAGTCAGATCGAGGCCGAGTTCAATGAGATGGTATGCGAACTGGTCGCCTCCGCCCAGGATTACGATGACAAGTCGGTACGCTCCATGATCCGG
>CANHUK010000105.1 GCA_947463755.1 Chitinophagaceae bacterium | reverse complement strand
CGGCATGCCTTTCTGTGAAATGACGCAGCTTCATGAAGGAGAGGTTGCGCAGGATTTTTGTTCTTTCCTGGCGCACCTGCATCGGCACAACGGGCCGGATCTCCAGCGCTTTCGTGTCATCCCGTTCGGAATAGGTGAATACGTGCAGGTAGCTGACGTCCATGTCGTGCAGGAAATCGAAGGTCTCCCTGAAATCTTCATCTGATTCCGAAGGGAAACCGGTGATCACGTCCACGCCGATGCCGGCATGGGGCATGACAGATCGAATATGTGTGATCCTCTCGGCGTAGAGTGCCCGGCGGTATCTGCGACGCATGAGCCCGAGGATCCGGTCGCTCCCGCTTTGCAGCGGGATGTGAAAATGGGGCATGAACCTCCGGCTGGCCGCTACGAGTTCGATGATCTCAGGATTCAGCAGGTTGGGTTCGATCGAGGAGATCCGGAATCTGTCGATGCCTTCCACCCGGTCGAGGGCTTGGCACAGCCCAAGGAAATCCTCTTCCGTTGTCTCCGATCCCGGCTGCCGCCGGCCGAAATCACCCAGGTTGACGCCGGTCAGCACGATCTCCCGGACACCCTTATCCGCCAGCTGCTCCGCTTGTCGGACCACATTGGCGATGGAGTCGCTCCGGCTCCGTCCGCGGGCCATGGGTATGGTGCAGAAGGCGCAGGTATAATCGCAGCCATCCTGCACCTTGAGGAAGGTGCGTGTGCGGTCGTCTACCGAAAAGGACGCGTTGAAGTCTGCAACTTCGCCGATGTCGCAACTGCAGATCCGGGCAGAATCCCCACGGGTCAGATCGCGCAGATGGGTGGCGATGTTGAATTTCTCCGCCGCCCCGAGTACAAGGTCCACCCCCGGGATCGACGCGATCTCTGCCGGTTTGAGCTGCGCGTAGCAGCCGGTGATCACTACGAATGCATCCGGCGTCCGACGCTGGATGCGGCGCACCAGCTGACGACATTCCCGGTCGGCATTCTCGGTCACCGAACAGGTATTGATCACATAAACATCCGCCGCTTCTTCGAATGGACGCTGTTCGAAACCCTCCTGTCCGAGCAACCGCGACAGGGCCGAGGTCTCGGAAAAGTTGAGCTTGCAGCCCAGGGTGTGGAAGGCGACGGTTCTGGCTTCTGGCATGACGCGGCAAAGTTACTTCTTTCGTATCGTTTTCTAGATGATATCGGACCGATCCCGATTCCACGCAGCCGCGGGGAAGATGTATCTTTGACGACCCAAATCCACATTGTGAACATTCCCGGCTTCCTGCGCATCCCGCTACGCGTGGCATACACACTCTACGCACTATTGATCTTCCTGGCCATGATGGTGCTGGTATTTCCGTTTGTCATGCTGGCTGCCCTGATGGGACCACTGAGGGGCGGAAACCTGATCCTGCACGGACTCAGGGTGTGGTCGGCCGTCTGGTTCCGGATGGTCGGTATCCGACACCGGAATATCTACCAATATCGACCGGATCCGGGTCGACAATACATTTTTGTCCTCAACCACATTTCTTATCTCGATGCGGCCATTGCCGTAGAGTCCATCCGACAACCGTTCCGGGCCCTGGGCAGGCACGACCTAAAGCGAATCCCCGTATTCGGATGGATCTACCGCGTGTTCGTGATCATGGTCGACCGCGGCAACAAGGAAGACAGGGCCCGCAGCCTGGTGGACCTTCGTCGGGCCCTGGACCACGGCATCTCGATCCTGATCTTTCCCGAAGGCACTTTCAACGAAACGGACCAACCGCTTAAATCCTTCTACAACGGCGCCTTCCGGATCGCGATAGAAACACAAACACCCATCCTGCCGGTCGTTCTGCTGGATGCCTGGGACAGAATGCATCACCGCCATTTCTTCTCCCTGACCCCCGGGCCCTCCCGCTCGGTATTCATGGAGCCCGTACCGGTGGAGGGGCTCACGCTGGATGATATGGAAACCCTCAAACAAAGGGTGTACGCCATGATGGAAAAGACGCTGACCACCGCGCAGCAAAAAGGATGAAACCGGCATGTACGCAGAGATCATCATACCGCTGGCGGTTCCCAAGACCTTCACTTATGCCATCCCCGCAGAGATGCTGTCCATGGTGTCTCCAGGCATCCGGGTGGAGGTGAGTTTTGGCCAGAAGAAACGCTATGCGGGCATCGTGAAATCCGTATTTCCGGATAAGCCGGCGGCATTCGATCCCAAGCCGATCCTGAACGTGCTGGATGGAGAACCGGTGATCTTCGATCCCCAGTTGCAGCTCTGGCAGTGGATCTCCTCCTATTATCTCTGCAGCGAAGGAGAGGTGATGGCGGCGGCCCTGCCCACGCATTTCAAACTGAACAGCGAAACCACCCTGGTCTTCAACGAGGATTACGGAGATGATTTCTCTCAGCTGGATGATAACGAATACCTCGTCGCCGAAGGTCTCCTGCTCCGCAAGGAGCTGAAGCTGGAAGAGGTCCAGTCGATCCTGGACATCTCCCATGTGCTGCCCGTGGTCAAGCGGCTCATCGAAAAAAAGGTCTGCCATGCCTGGGAGTCCCTCAAGGAACGCTATGTTCCAAAGCGCGACACCTTTGTACGCCTGCATCCCGACTATCTGGCCGAGGAACGCCTTGCGGCCCTGCTCGACGGGTGGGGGTCGAAGGCCGAACGGCAGATGGAGTTGTTGCTGGCCTTTTTGCACCTGCAAAAGACAGAGGGTGAGGTCAAACAATCGGAACTCCTGAAGAAATCCGGCGCCAGCTCCGCCCAGCTCAAGGCCCTGGAATCCAAGGGCATACTGATCGCTGAGAAGCGCTCCGTCGATCGCATCCTACATCTCCCTCAGGAGGTCCGCATCGATTTCACCCTCTCCCCGGTTCAGGAGCAGGCGCTGGCAGCCATCAGGGACCAATTCTCCCGAAAACCCGTATGTCTCCTGCACGGAGTAACCTCCAGCGGAAAGACTCAGGTGTACGTCCGCCTGATCGAGGAACAACTCCGAAAAGGCGGACAGGTACTCTATCTCCTCCCTGAGATCGCTCTGACAGCACAGGCCATCCGCCGGCTGCAGCACCATTTCGGGGGATATATTTCCGTCTATCATTCAAAATTCAATCCCAACGAACGGGTAGAGATATGGAACCGGGTCCGCACCGGAGAAGCCCGCATCGTTCTCGGAGCCCGTTCCGCCCTCTTCCTGCCCTTTTCCGACCTTGGTCTGGTCATCGTAGATGAGGAACACGACGGGTCCTACAAGCAACAGGATCCGGCGCCGCGTTACAATGCACGGGATGCGGCCATCTTCTTCGCCTCCCGGGTGGGGGCGAAGACACTGCTCGGCAGCGCTACGCCTTCCGTGGAATCCTATCAGAACGCCATTTCCGGAAAGTACGGACTGGTGACGATGAAGGAGAGGTTCGGTGGCATGGAGATGCCCTCCATCGAAATCGTTGACACGCGCGCGGTGCAGAGAGGCGGTACAGGTCGCGTCATCATTTCCCCGGCCTTGCAGACGGCCCTTCAGGAGACGATGGCGGCCGGAAAGCAGGCCATCCTGTTTCAAAACCGGAGGGGATATGCCCCATACATGCTCTGCGGTACCTGTAATTTCATACCGCACTGCGACCATTGTGATGTGACCCTGACCTATCACAAGCTGCTGCACCGGCTGCAATGCCATTACTGCGGGACCACCTATCCACGGCCGCTGATTTGTCCGGCCTGCGGCAGCGCCAACTGGCAGGAACGCAATTTTGGCACCGAACGCATCGAGGAAGAATTGCAGCAACTCCTGCCGGAGGCAAGGGTTGCCCGCATGGACGTCGACAGCGTACGCGGAAAGACGGCGCATGACCAGATCGTGCAGCACTTCGAACAGCAACAACTGGACATCCTCGTCGGCACACAGATGGTCGTGAAGGGGCTGGATTTCGACCATGTGGGACTGGTCGGCATTCTGGACGCTGACGGATTGCTGAGTTTCGCAGATTTCAGGGTGAATGAGCGGGCCTTTCAACTGATGGAGCAGGTGAGTGGCCGGGCAGGCCGAAAGGGCAGTCGGGGGCGTGTCATGATCCAGACCGCACAACCGGGACATCCGATCCTGGATTTTGTGACGCGTCACGATTATGAAGGCTTTTTCGCCTTCGAACTCGAGGGACGCAAGCGATTCCACTATCCGCCCTTCTATCGCATCATCCTGTTGACCTTCAGACACAAGTACAAGGACAGGACCGAGGCGGCGGCCAGGCTGTTTGCCGGTAACCTGGCCAGGGAACTGGGACCTTATATTATCGGCCCGGCAGAACCGGTCGTCAATCGGGTGCGTCAGATGTATCTGACGGAGCTCATGCTGAAACTTCCGAAGGACGGGACCCTGATCCGTCGGGCCCGGCACCTGCTGGCCCAGCAGTTCGCCATCATCGGAAACGACCGCGTCCTGCGTTCCGTGATCATCGATACCGACGCTGACCCCGTGTAAGGCGTCCACCAAGCTTGAAACAACCAAATATCAATATGCAAAAGATCGCTGTACTACTGGGTGCCACCGGGATGGTGGGCGGAGCGCTGCTCAAGCTGCTGCTGGATGACACGGATTATGACCTGATCCGGGTAGTGGGCCGCCGCTCCACCGGCCTCACACATTCGCGGCTGGAGGAACATGTGATCGACATGTCCGATATGGGGGCACTTCAACAGGCCATCAAAGGAGCCCGGGTTGTTTTCGTAGCGATCGGCACCACCATGCGCCGGGTCCGCGGTGACCGCGATCTCTATCGCACCATAGATTTCGATATCCCGGTCAATGCCGCGAAACTTGCAGCGACAGAGGGTGTAGCATCCTATGCACTGGTATCCGCCGTAGGCGCGGATCCAGACAATGCCTATAATTTTTACATCAAGCTCAAGGGTGTCACGGAAGAAACAGTGGCGGAGCAGGGCGTACCCCGAACGATCATCGTGCGGCCTTCCCTGCTTATGGGTCAACGTAAGGAACGAAGGCCTGCCGAGCGTGTCGCTCAATGGCTGATGCCCGCGATCAATCCCCTGCTCAGGGGGAAGCTAAGCCGTTACCGGGGCATCGACGCCTCCGACGTGGCACGGGCAATGATCCGGGCAGTCAAAGCCCCGGCTCCGGGTCTATTCATTTACGAATACGACGACATGATCAGGCTTTCCCGGTCAGCAGATCAGTGAAAGATCTTCAATCACTGGTCGTCATCTTCCTCTGTTTCTGCTTCTCCCTCGTCTCCTTTGAGGTCGAGCATGGAACCCATCAGGTCGCGGAATTCGATCCGGCGATCCAGGGTCTTCTTACTGATCAGTGAGTAGGAGGCCAGCCCGTGCAGGACAAATTCCATCAGGAGCATCTGCTCTTCGGGATCTGCCTTCGGATGCTGTGCCTTCACCAGGGCGTGGAGACCATCCACCTTCCATAGTTCCAGCCGGCGGGCTTCATCACTCAACGAAAAGGACAGGTCGACATGGTTGCCTTTGTCGAACCAACCGATGACGCTGCGGAAGGGGTTTTCAGCGGTGCCGGCATCTTTGCCCCGGCGTTTTTTGAAGCTGTCGGGACTGGGAAAGTAGCGGGAGAAGACGGTTCGGATGGATCTTTCCAGCAGGTTGAGAGACACCTGATAGGGACCCTCCTGTTCGCCTTCATAGACCAGTTCGATCTTTCCAGTGACAGAGGGTATGATGCCCGACAGGTCGCCGATCCATACCTGGGTTTGTGTTTCTCCGTTCAGGATCGCCCGGCGTTCTGCAGCACTGACCGCGTTTTCGAGGGCGGAGATGGTCAGCCTGGCGGAGACGCCGCTCTTTTGGTCGACCAGTTCGCTCTGCCGCGCTTCGAAGGATACCTGTTCAATGAGCCGGCGGACCAGTTCGTGAACGGCAATGCGGTCTCGCTGGGCGGGATGCAGCGCAGCTTCCTGTGCCGTGATCGCCAGGGCCGTCTCCACGGATCTGGGGTAGTGGGTGAGGATCTGGCTTTCGATCCGGTCCTTCAGGGGCGTGACGATCGAGCCGCGGTTGGTATAGTCTTCAGGGTTTGCAGTGAACACGAAAAGAATGTCCAGTGGCATTCGTAGCTTGAAGCCACGGATCTGGATATCGCCTTCCTGCAGGATGTTGAACAGCGCCACCTGAATGCGGGCTTGCAGGTCGGGGAGTTCATTGATCACGAAGATGCAGCGGT
>CANHUK010000104.1 GCA_947463755.1 Chitinophagaceae bacterium | reverse complement strand
CGTCCGTCGGTACGTTGCCTTGGAATGCAGGCAGGCCAGGTTTCCGTCAACAGCCATACACCCTGCTTGCGGCGGCGGGAGCGGAGGATGGCACGCTTCAACGCCGAAACTGACTGCCCGATCGATCGTGAAGATCTAAACCCCATGACATATTTATTTTTAGACTTGGATCATGCACCCTTCGGAAGTTACCGAAGACTCAGCGTTCTGGTTGCATTCGGATGAACCGCAGCATTGATGAATCCTGAAAGATCTCCGGAATGCTGAACATCACGCCCTTGTCGGCCCCGATCTGCGAGGGAGAACGCCGGAAGATCCGAACCACGCGAAAAGTATCCAGGGATGCGATGTCTTCGATCCGGTCGGTCACAAACCGGACGGACTGCTTGCGGAGTTGCCTGTTCGTCCCGTACAGGATGATACTCTTCGTTCGGCGATCTTCGTTGTCCCTCCGGTCGTAGATCCATCTTCCCGGACCACCGTCCCTGTCAGCCCGGTGCCGAAGGGTCTTGTAAAAAAGCAGTTCCCCCGCATTCCACGTACCGATCCATGCCGGACCCAGCTTCAGACAATGGTCTGCAGCATCGAACATGGCCGGCATGAAAACGGCCAGCTCACCCGACTTTTCACCCATAACGGCCATGTATAACCGAAATTGATGCCCCTCCATGGGCTCAATGCCATCTGCATCCGGATGGTCCTGATTCAGGATGGTCTCTTCCACCAGGTTATTGCGCAATTGTGACGCCTCTTTCAGCACACACTGATACATCCGCATGGTGGTGTAAGCCGTATCCTCCGGATCCACGGTGGCATTGAGTGTGTCATGTTGCAGATTGCCTTTGAATCCCCGGGCCGCAACGGCCAGTCGCTTCACATAGTCTATGTCCGCCGTGTCATCCGTGAAGGCGATACCGGGCAGCTTACAGCCAGGCAACAGACACCATATCATGATCAACTGAAGGATGATTTTCATTTCAACGCAGATTGTAGATTGACACCCGCTCCGATGAAGAACCGGTTAGCATCATGGTTCGGATGGAAGGGATAACCGCCCTTCAGGTGAATGATATCCTGCAGGCCGAAATATCGTCTGCTGCCTGCATCATAGAGCGACCCTACCACGCCCATGTCGATCGCCAGGGCAGGGTCAAGCCCGATGCGCAGATGATACTGAGATGTGTTTTGGTCTCGGCGCATTCCGCGTCGGTCAGGCCCGTACTGCGGAAGATGGATACCAAGGAGTCCGGAGAGTTCATAGAGGAGGGGTTGATAGCCTGTGAACTGATCGAAGCCCGCCACGATGCGGTTGAATCCGCGGTCATCATGCACAAAGATCGAGCCGCCGCCCGTCCAGAATCTGTCGAAACCATCCGCAAGCATGAGGGCCTGGAACGGCGGTCCGTCGTTGTAATAGTTCAGCGATACCCGATCTGTCACGATCGTCATGGCCCCCTGCATCTGATGCCGGCGGTGGTTATTGAAGATCGCATTGGTGGAAAGTACCAGGCCGTATCTGCGATCAAGGACCAGGTTGTAATAATCCCCGGTGTGCAGGGTCCGGATCTGCCGTGGATAAGGGTCGATCGGACCACCCACCCAACCGAAGGAGAATGTATGACTGAAATCCACCTGTAGATCGCCAACGAGCGGGTTCATGCTAGATCCGATCGTGCGGGTATAGACACTTAGCGCAGGACCATAATGCAGCAACAAATGGCCCTTCCATGTGCCGGTAACGCTGAGAGAGGCGAACATACGCAGTCCCGGAAAACGCTGCGCAGCAGAACGATGCAACAGGAAATTGGCTCCGATACCGGCATGAATGCCCGTGGACCAGGGTGACTGGCTTCGGAGGCCGGTCGCCGTCAGGATGCCGCAAAACAGGAGCAGAAGCAGGTGCCGCATGATGTCTGAATGAGTGGATTGCATGTCATGAGGCACGGGAGGGTCATGGAATTTACGACTTTTTCACGGTAGCAAGAAACCTCCCGGGCATGTGGGATCTGACGCCAAGTGCTTTTCAAGATTGACAGAATCTGCCTCATCGAGGGTAACTGCACGGCCTGCACCGCAGCGGGGGCTTAATTTTGTTTCCACTCTGACATCCAATATCCCCCGGAACCATTCTAAGCTTACCTGTAAAACCTATATCATGGACCTGGTGGATCGTGACGCCTATCTGAAAGAGAACGAGGCCTGGGAGGATCTTATCCGTCGCCAGCGTGCAGACCTGAATGTGTTATTTACCAGTATGGGGCAGTTCGTACAGAACCGTCGGTTTTCGGACGATGAACGGGATTGTCGTGTTGAATGTTTCCGGAGCGCCCTCAGGGAGCTGGAGGAGAAAATGAGCCGGGTCGAACGGGCCATCACCCTGCAGGTGAGCTATCTGTCGGAAAAGATGAACGACCGTCAGCAGGACTTCCCCCACCGGTCGCTTCGACGTCAGGAGCGTCTGCGCGATCGCATCCGCTGCGTGGAACGAAAATTCTTCCTGCTCAAATCCGAATGGATGACCTGGCTTTGGTCGACACCCTGATACGGAGTGACCATCCGATCTTTTCACTGATCACCACAACCTACCGCCATGCTCCCCGAAGACGCGCTAAATCCCGAAGCCGAAAGATATCCCGGTGGATATGTACCCTCGCCCTTACCGCCTGCGGCAGCGGCAGCCGGTGAGCCCGCAAATCTGGGGGAAAGGCATCCGGTGAACCTGTCGGAATGGGAGGATCGCTTCGTACTGGAAATGTCGGTCCCTGGGGCCTGCGCCTCAGACTTCTTCGTAAGGGTGGACGTGAAAGGGCTGCTGATCGGGCGGGTGCCGGTGACCGACCAAGCGCCCTGTGCCACGCGTCTTTGCCGGCATGAATTCGACACCAACCCCTTCAGGCGTTACATTCCCCTGCCTGAAGGGGTTGATCCGGAGCGCATCAGCGCCGCTTATACGAACGGCATCCTGAGGCTGCAGATGCCGAAGGGTATGGCTGGCCGTGACTGTGGTGTTTTGGAGGTGCCGGTGTACTAATTTAGTTTGCGTGGTGATTTGAGTACAGCCCAAAAGGTCAACCCGCCACCCAAACCCAGCATGACACCGACCGCTGCCAGTCCGGCGCCGATCCCGTAATGGGTCCTCAGCCAGCCGAAAAGTTCCGGACTGGCATATCCTCCCAGGTTTCCGATGGAATTGATGAAGGCGATGCCGGCTGCCATGGCTGCACCGGACAATAAGGCGGAGGGCACCGCCCAAAACGTCGAAACCACAGACATGACCGACATGGTACCGATTGAAAGCATCAGCATTGTCACCCAGGGCAGATGAGAAAAGATCCCGGCGAGGATAAAGGCGACAGCACCGGTCCAGGCGGCCAGCGAAAGATGCATGCGCCGTTCCCCCGTGCGGTCGGAATGGCGGCCAAAGATCACCATCGCCACAGCCGCTGCCACCCATGGGATCGCCGTCAACCATCCGATCTGAAGAGGATCCCTGGTAATGGTGGAAGAAATGATCTGCGGCATCCAGAAAGAAACTCCGTAAAGTCCGATGGTGAAACAGAAATAGATCAGACAACAGACCCATACCATGGGAGACTTCAGGGCCGACATCGCCCCTGTGGCATCCCTCACCTCCGCTGGTTTTTGGGCTTCGTCGTGCGCCAGATCACTTAGCAGGACCGCCTGCTCCCCATCCGTCAACCAATGCGCCCGGGCGGGCCTGTCCGTCAACAGCCAGGGAAGCAGCAGGCCCATCAGGATACTTGGGACACCCTCGATCAGAAAAAGCCATTGCCAGGGCTTACCCATGGACCAGTCCCCGGCTTTAGACAGGATCCATCCGGAAACAGGCGACCCGAATATACCGGCAAAGGCCACGGCAGTCATGAACATGGCCACGATCCGGGCCCGGTAGTTTGCTGGAAACCAGTATGTCAGATACAACAGGATACCGGGAAAGAAACCCGCCTCGGTGATCCCCAGCAGGAATCGGAGCAGATAGAAACTGGTGGCCCCTTCACTCAAAGCCAGCATTGAAGAAACGATCCCCCAGCTGATCATGATCCGCGTCATCCATATCCTGGCTCCTACCCTGTGGAGGATGATATTGGCCGGCACTTCAAAGAGCATGTAACCAATGAAGAAAATACCGGAACCCGTCGCAAAAACGGCATCTGAAAACCAGGGCTCATCTTTCATTCCGAGCTTGGCAAATCCAACGTTCACCCGATCGAGATAGGCCAGGATGTAGGAAATGAATAGCACCGGTAGCAGACGCCACATCACCTTCCGGTAGACGCCGTCTGCCGATGAGCCTGCACTATGTGGCTGCCCGGCTACCATACGTTGCGGGGACAACGCTCCTCTATCCGGCTGCCGATCATGAAGCCCACCAGCACCTCATGGGTTCCCTTCGAGAACAGGTTGAGCCGGGAGATGGTATGATCATATGCGTAGCCAATGTTGAGGCGGTTGGAAATATTGATGCCCGCCAGTCCGGCAAAACCGTCCTCTATCCGGTAGGATCCTCCCAGCCAGAAGATATCTCTGTACTGGAACTTGACATTGGCCTCGATCGAAGGCGGTAGCGAGGTGATGGACTTCATCATCACAGAAGGCACCAGGTTCCAGTCCTCCCCAAGCAAAGTCCGGAATCCGGCGGTGGCAAAGATGTGAGGCACCAGTCGCCCGGGGGCCGGAGACACCTTTCCATCTGCAAAGGACAACCGCTCTGGCACCACTTGCTGAACCGACAACCCGGCAAAGAATGTCGCGGAATAGAGATAAAGTCCGGCACTCAGGTCCGGCTTGATCCGGTTCAGGACACCGCTGCCGGCCACCGCAGGATCGATGTTGAAACTGCCAAAATCCAGCCTCGACGCATTGAGGGCAATCCGGTTGATCCCCGCACCGAAACCCGCCGACAGGTTCATCCTCGAGGTCAATCCGATGTGATAGGCATAGGTCAGACTCGCAGAGAAACGCTGCAGTGGGCCGGTCCGGTCATTTATGACCTGCGCCCCGATCCCATGATGAGGTTCTGCCGCCAGGTAGTCGACCCAGTATTGCCGCCCCCGCGGATTCACGCCCGGCCCTGAAAAGGAGGTTGACGTGGTTCGGAGGTCCTTTTTGCCCAACGGGGCATGGATCGTGAAGTAGGTCGTTACCGGCGCATCCTGCACCCCCACCCACTGATGGCGGTGGCTGGCCCGGATATCCGTGTAATTTTCAATACCCGAGATCGCCGGATTCAATATATACTGGTTCAGCACATACTGGGTATAATGCGGACGCTGCTGTGCCCCGGAAAAGGCAGACCAAAGCAATCCCGTCAACAGCAAAACCTTCTTCCTGGTCATCGGCAGCGTCCGTTGATACATGATCCGATCATCGTTGCAGCACTTTGAATTCGATCCGGCGGTTGACCTTACGACCATCCGGAAGGTCTGAGCCGTCGGTCGCCGAGCTGTTCGGCACCAGTGGCTGAGATTCTCCGTAGCCTTTGGCCACAAGCTGCAGAGGTTTGGCACCCTTGCTGATCAGGTAGTTGACAACTTCCTGTGCCCGGCGTTCAGACAATCGCTGGTTGTATTTCGCTCCACCCTTACTGTCTGTGTGACCGGCGATCTCCAGAACCGTGGTCGGATTGGCAACCAGCTTCTCGGCGAGCTTGTCGAGATAAGCCATGGAACTGTCGAGGATCCGGTACTTATCAAAGTCAAAATTGATATTATCCAGCGTTTCGATGGTGCCAACAGGCGGCGGGAACGTCTGCACGGGCTTCAGGCAAAGGAGTGGGGCCTGCAATCTGACGACATCCTCACCCGGCGCCTTCACGCTGATCGAGTTCTCCTCAAATCCTTCCGCCCTGGCCTGGATACTTACTGGCGCAAACTCATCGAAGAGGAAGGCATAAGCCCCATCCGCTCCGGTGGTGACGATCTTGCCCGCGATGGTCACGCTGGCACCGCTCACCGGCTGGTTGTCAGCGCAGGAGACAACTACACCCGAGAGTCGGTTAGGCTCGATGGTCTTTTGGAGATAGAACGTCTCCAGGCAGCAGTCTGCCGCCCGGTCGGAACTGAATAACGCCTCGGCCATGAGATGCCGGCTGGCGCTGCGGCTGACGAAGTAGATATCATCCTTTGATGAGTTGACGGGATATCCAAGGTTGACCGGGGCGGACCATGACTTACCTACCGACTTTG
>CANHUK010000103.1 GCA_947463755.1 Chitinophagaceae bacterium | reverse complement strand
GAAGAAATATGGAGCGGCAACTCAAGTTTTGACGCCCGCTTGTCGGCCGCGATGATGATCGTGTCTCCGGGACCGATTGTGAAGGGCAACGCATACACGAATCCCGCCTCCGGAGACATCCTTGTGCCGAAGGGAAGATTATCGCCCGTGACAGGAAAACCCATGGTCTGGCCACGGGCACCCCGCACCCATACCTTGAGGACATTTAGATGGGGATTGTCGATGTGCAGCAACAGTTCTTTTGCACCCGGAGGCCGTTCGGGAGCCGGAAGGCTGATCCAACAGGTCCGGACAGGATCTGTCAGCCGCATCGCAGGATCAGTAAAAGGCCGCCACGGCTGTCGGCAAACCTCCTCCAGGGCAGCATCGGTGAATGCGGCGTGGTCTACAAATTGATAGCCGATCCCTGCCGCTGCAGGATCCTGCTGATGGCCTTCGATGTACAGACGTAATTGCCCCCGGCCGGCAAGGCAGGTTGAACAGAAGATCAATATCATCAGCAGGAGGCGGCCATTCATCAAGTTCAAATTACCGCATCGATCGATGTCGAACAGACATGTGTTGAAAAAATACCCGATTCGGGGTAACGGCCGAAGGTCGTCACGTCAGTGGTTCGGCGCGCGCTGGTCATTTGATCGCGAAAAAGGGGAGCGCCCCGCCATGATCACGATCAGGTGACCTGGAGGTAGCGCTCCCGGGTTATTTCACAGGTTGACGACAAAGGATACAGATCATGCACAGTTATCCACCGGGATGACCGGTAGAGATCCCCGGGTGTGATTCACAGGTCGGAGCGATCACTGCCGCTTGAACAGCTGGTCGCCCAGTATGATCTCTTCTTTGCCAAGGTCGTAAGGCTGACCGACGGCCCGCCATTCACGTCCGTCTCCATATTTGAACACCACCGTATTGCCGTTTATGGTATAGGTTCCTGCATTGGCACTGCTGGCCGAGGCGACACCCGTCGTCACATTGCCATCCCCTGAAACAGCACCTATCCGCTTTTCGGCAAAGCGGCCGTCCTTTCCAAGAAAGAGCGTGACGGTACGGGTAACATTTCCATAAGTAGCCAGGCCGGAATAGGTACGATCCTGAAAAGCTTTGGCCCCAAAGGGTTTCGCTGAAGAACAGAGGCCGCCGTCAAATGCGGAGAGTATCCCGTTCTTGTATTCCACGTTGATATTCTGCTCACGACCATCCCCCCATCTTATATTCATCTTGCCGCCGTTACGCTTGAAGGTGGCGACATTCTTCCCGTTATCCTTCATTTCGCGGTCGAGTTGCAGCGGGTTTACCCCATAGATCGGATTCCGGACCACCTTGTCGCCACTGAAACAAAGCCAGGAGATCTCCAGCGTGCTCCCCCAGAACATGGTACGCATGAAAAGCTGTGGCTGACCATATGTAAATATTGAAGAAAGAAGGAATACAAATAGGGATGATAAGATCTTTGTCATGAAATTTTTTTAAGGATCAAATGTAAATGGGATCAATACTTGTCAGCATACCCAAACATGGGTATATGAACAACCGAAAGAATGTCTGCAAATGCAGCTTCTCCGAGTAATGAACTAGGCCGAAGTATGTCCGCATAGTATAAGATCATATTCAAAAGAAAATACCCTTCGAACAAAAAGGGTAGCATAAAATTGATTTCCAATTATTTATACCTTTACGGATATCTCTAAAATCCACCAACATCGGATTCGTGATCACAAAAGGCATAAAAAAATTAAATACGTTTAAGCTTGGATACGTCAGTCTTCTGATGTGTTTCATACTTATATCCTGTTCCGGAAAACGCGTCGATTGCGATACCTGCGACCGGTCCGGTCGCATCACATGCCCTCAGTGCATGGGCGAAGGCCAGGCAAAATGCATCTACTGCGGAGGCGAGGGACGTATTGATTGCGCATCCTGCGACGGACGGGGAAGAGAACACTGCGACTGGTGCGCCGGTGATGGTCAGATGGATTGCCGCAAATGCAACACGAGCGGCAAGACTGCCGGTGGCCAACCTTGCAAAACCTGTGAAGGTACCGGCTCCCGGAGATGCAACATTTGCTCGGGCAGCGGAGGCGACGCATGCAAGACCTGCAGGGGCGCCGGAAAAAAATCATGCGAGGACTGTGAGGGCGGGGGCATGGGAACCTGCAGCACCTGCGACGGCGAAAGGTCCATCAGATGCATCCGCTGCAATGGAAACAGATTCTATTTTGAAAGGGAAACTCCCTGATTTTCAAGCCGGTAAGAGAATAAATCAACGGAATATCCTGTTGCTTTTGGCATATCGCCCTTCAGGGCATTCGGACCAATATAGAATACCTGCCACGATTTTTTTTTCACTTATTCAGATTTCAACTAATGAAATGATTAAATTGTACAAAGGCAAAATTCGACATGCCGAATATCTTGGGTTGCATTCACCTCATTCCATGGTAATCCCGGGACTGAGGATGTTTCCGAGGCTCGAAACATGCTGTATAATCTATGAAAATTTGCATCAAGTTCTTTTGGTTGCACTTCCTTCCATTTGCGCTCCTGGCTGTGCATATGTTCCTAAAACCTTGGGCGGCAGATGAGCCGGAGCATATGCATTATGCGTATCTCGTAGGACTCGGTTTGAGGCCCTACATAGACTTTTTCCAAAACCATCTGCCGCTATTCTGGTATCTTTTGAGTCCCATAGCCCTCTTCAGCACATTTACAGCCAAGATTTTATTCACAAAGGTTCTTCAGATCAGCATACTCGCACTTGTAATGATGACACTTGCCCGCTTGCTGCCGCAATGTCGTGGGCTGAGTTCTTGGTGGCTTAGCATAGGCTTGCTCTTCATGGCACCGTTTGTTGATTATCTGGACCTGCGTCCTGAATTCATTGCCATCCCCTTTGTAGCGATGGTGACAGCCGTACTGCTCACCAGGAGAGAGCCTGGGATGCGTCTGTCGGTATTGCTGGGCCTCCTTTGCGGGATCTTTCTTTTCTTCACGCCCCGGGTCTACCCGTTCATTCTGTATATAGGATTATTCATGTTGCTTTCGTCGATTCCGATGCGTGTCAAGCTGGCGTTCGTAAGTGCTGGTTTGCTTTCAACAGCTTTATTCCTGGCCGCCTTTGATCCTAAAGACGTGCTATTTTTCTCATTTACAATAAATGCTGGTGTTGAGGAGATGCCATTTCATAAGCTGTACTATAATAAGATAGCCCTCAGAATGTTCCTCGGCCTGACTATGTTATGTGCCATTCACCAGCTGCTCAATTTCCGCAGGCGAGGTTGGCTGCCATTATCCCTGATCCTCATACTCGGTGTGCTTTGGTGGACGGAAAAGGCTCCCTATATGGCCCAGTCCACCCTGTTCATTTTCATCACAAACCTCATCTATGCACTTATTGTATTTGTAGAGATAGATGTGAAAAAGCCATTCAAGATCCTGGCGTTAGGATCTTTGATGTTTTGTATTGCTATAGCCACTTACAAAAGAAATATTTATCGCAAATATAGTTTATTCGAGAAGGCGGATTTTTACACAGAAAGGCTTCGGGCATGCGATGGATATACCTATCAGGCCAGATCAATTGTAGGCCTGTTGCACCCGTATAATGAAGCATACATACACCCTATCTTCATTCGTGATTACTCTTATTTCGGCTACTTTAATAGTACCTACCATGATGACTCCAGGATGCGAAAGATCCTGAAGCATAATGAAGGGCGTCACATACAATATATTGGTCGCATCCCACCCTGCTATATGGATGAATCAGTATCTCGTTCGCTGCACTATTGGTTCGCATCTGAGTTTGCCGATAGCATTCGTCAGCAAAAACCATCGCAATCAGTTTCAGGACATTAATGCCGAACGTAGTTATAGCAAGTATGGCTCAGGATTGAGGTAGTGTTCCTCATGCGCCTTCATGCCGGTGTCGCACAGCTAAATTTTAGTGCAACCCGGCGGCTCAAAAGTATCCATCACCAGTGTCTTCGGAAAAGGATGTCATTTCTGCCATCCATGTAAGTTCATATAATCTATGAACGTATGGATTTGCCATAAAAAAACCCCCAGAAAATGGGGGCTTTCGAGTGGAGAATACCGGAGTCGAACCGGTGACCTCTTGCATGCCATGCAAGCGCTCTAGCCAGCTGAGCTAATTCCCCGCGGGATGCAAAGATACACCCCCTGTCCATTTCATCCAAATCGTTTTGACACCGAACACAGGTGAATAATACAAGACAATAGAGCACCCATGCTCTTGAGTGCCCATCATCATGCGTCTACCTTCGCTTCAGGTTCATGAAAAGTAAGGAAACATTCCGTCTGCAACTGGGCAGGAACCTAAGAAGGATCCGTGTCGAGCATGATCTTACCATAGAAGACCTGGCACTGGAGTGCGGATTGGCCTATTCCCAGATCTCCCGCATTGAACTCGGCAGGATCAACACTACCGCGTACACTATCTATTTGCTGTCACACGCCCTCAAGGTGGAACCCGCCGAATTCTTCCGAATGGACAAGCCCTGAACTTTTCGAAATCCGGCGTATCTTGTCCGATCACAACGAACGAACTCGCATGCAACGCCGCGCTTTCAAGATGCAGCTCCATCCCGGACAGATCGCAGAATACAAACGCCGTCACGACCTGTTATGGCCCGAACTCTCCGATCTCCTCAAGTCTGCCGGGATCTCAGATTACTCCATCTTCCTCGATGAAGATACCCTCACCCTTTTTGGAGTGCTCAAGACCACCAACCCTGCCGCCCTTGACGCACTCCCCGCAGCGGAGGTCATGCAGCGCTGGTGGGCCTACATGGCCGATATCATGGACACGCATCCGACCAACGAACCCGTGAGCATCCCGTTGCAGGAAGTCTTTCACCTCGACTGACTGCCATCAGCGGCCGGGAGCGGAAGGCAGGACACGGATCATGATCAGACCACTCAGCCCTTCCGATCCGGACACCCTGACAGCTTCCGACGGACGGGAGAAATCTACGGCCGACAATCGTCCCAGGCCTGCCGATATACGAGCAGGTGGCGTCGATCTGCGATCCTCAGCAAGTGCCCGCAGATCGATCGGTGCAGGACTCATGAACCACGCGAATATCCTATGACCGGCCGAACCATCCAAACTGAACGACTGACCGGCATCAGAAAAGATACGGGTGGCCCCCGGCGATATGACCAGTTCCTCCGCAGAGGCCCGGCTCTCCGTGGAAGGCAGCCTGGACACGATACGTCCACCGGTCAATTCTACCAGATTGACATACATCGGCACTTCAAAAGGATTGGATACCTGCAAGGAAACATTTGAACGGAGATCGAATGCCTGTCGGTCTGTGCCTGAAGCCCCTTCTGCCAGCTGCAATCTTGCGGGTGGCACCGCTGCTGAAAGTATCGGAACCCTTTGCAACATGAGGGATTTGGCATATCCCCGCAGCGCAGCCGGCAGAAGATCCGCCAGCTCACCTTCGGCAGGCATGGATGACAGAACTTGACCGCTGGCTCCATGTATGAATTCGAAGCCTCGCTTGGCCTTGCGCAACCATACCCCCGGCGCCGGCGGAAAGACGAGCCATGTCAGATCAGAAAGCCGGTCTGCCAGTTCCCTGACCTCTCCGGGCTGCATATAGCCCGAAGCCAGTTCCGCTCCCGGATCCCGGTCACTGGCGACAAAACCGAGGCCGGTCAGAGATCGCAGCCAGGCGGGCTCCGTGAGATATGCCCGCAGTTGTGCCGCCGGGATCTCTGCAGGTATGCGAACGCCCATGATCCGTGCCGACTCCGGGTTGGACTGGGAGATGACTCCCGTCGCCAGCGGCCGAACAGCCGGTCCGGGCTTCGTCCCGACCCGATAGATCGCTACCCGGCTGCTGTCGCTCCAACCGGTCGCCCATCCGGCATCCAGCCGCAGGCTTCCATCTTTTTCGATCCTGGTTACACCCGCATCCGGTCCGGCGGCCCGGTAGCGTCCGCCCCAGAATGGACGTTCCAGCCCGTCACCTTCTGCTACGGGTAACTGTCCCGGCAGCATGCGATACATCACAGCCTGCAATTGCCGGAACAAGCCCATACCGGTCAAACCGCCCGGCAGACGATCGATGCAGGGCAGCAGGGCCGCTGTCAACAACCCGACAGACCGCTGTTGTCCGTCGCGCCACTCCAGTCCGCAACCCGAGGAGCCCGCGGCAGAGATCACCAGCCAGGGCGCCAACCCGGTTTCAG